>CAZCRP010000212.1:0-5228 GCA_964501055.1 uncultured Acidimicrobiaceae bacterium | reverse complement strand
CGATGTAGGCCGCCACTTTGGCCGCCTTGACGCCGGTGACCACGTCCTGCTCGGGCGCGGGGGCGGACGCCACCGGTGCCGCCTCACCCCCGGCCCACGCCAGCAGGACATCGTCGACCGACGCTCCCGACGCCTTGGTCCTGGCTTCCGCCGAGCGCTTCACGAGCATCTCCGGCACCTTCATCGAGCTGGCTGCAGCCGCGAGGAACTCACTCATCGGTGGGCGAGGATAGCCACCACCGCCCCTCCCGGGTTCAGTCCTCCTGCTGCTCATCGCCGGGCTCGGCCGCCTCGGCTCGCTCGCGCGCCCGGCGCTCAGACCGGCGCAGGAACCAGAGCGCGCCAGCCACGGGAAGGACGAACCACAGGATGTCGGCGAGGTACATGCCGTGGGCGACGATCATCCGAAGGCCGCCAGCAGCAACGCCAGAGCCGACAGGCCCACGATGAGCGCCAGCAGGGGATAGCTGGCCGCGATCGCCCGGTGGCGGGGAACGTCGACTGCCACCCGCCGGTGACACAGCACGACAGCAGCGACGTGGCCGGCGACGATCACCGCCAGCTGCACGGACCAGATCCACGGGCGCTCGATCAGCGTGAAGTCGATTCGCCGCCCGGCGGTCCCGAACAGGTCCCAGCCGAGCGCCAACGGATCCGCCATCGTGGAGAGGAAGAGCTGGCCCTCGAAGACGACCAGGGTGAAATAGTGGGCGAAGGCGTAGGCGAATCCGATCGGTACCAGGGTGTGAGCGAAACGCCGCGCGACCCGTCGGGGGTGCTCTGCGGTGAGACGCGAGACCGCCGCTGACGCCGACAGGTACAGCAGACCGATCATCGTCACGGCCCCCATCCAACCCAGCGTGCCTGCGACCAGGTCCGCCCCCCGCACCGTCAGTCCCCACCCGGTGAGCGCCGACACCAGCGGGTCGCGCACCACCTCAGCCCACCAAGTCGTCGACGAGCCGCCGTCGTAGGTGACGGTGCCGATCATCGCCACGACGAACGCCGCCATGCCGGTTCGCTCTGGCAGGGAGGCGAGACCGCTCATCCATGGGCGCCGTCGCCACATGCCGTCCTCGAAGGCGAACGGCGCCATTCCCCCGAGGAAGCGGGAGTACACCGCGAATCCGTCCGCCGTGTCGGTGGCGGTCGCGGCTCCCAGCCACGTGCTCATGCCGAGCATGTACAGCGTGAACACGACCGCGGCGAGGGCGATCGCCCTCGGTCCGTTGTTCGGCGCCACCAACTCGAACCAGGTGAAGGCGAGAAACACCGCGGTGGCGGGCCAGTAGCCGAGCCGGTCGAGCAGGTCGGGCCGTTCGGCGGCTTCGAGCCCCAGCCATTCAGGGAGGCGCCGCCAGGGGCTCAGCGCAGGATACAGGTTCACCACCAACGCGGCGGTGAACGGGATGAGGAGCCAGAAACCGATGAAGACGATGACAGCCGCCGGGTTGCGGCTGCTGTTGTCGACGCCGGCGATGCCCGTCACCACAGTGAGTGCGAGGAAGAGGGCTCCCAGGATGGCGAGCGCAGTCCACAGCCCGCCGAGCCGGCGGCCCGCCGCGGCCGGCGGTGTGATCGCGACTTGCGGACGCAGGAACAGGGCGACGAAAGTCGCCACCAGCGCCAACGCGGTCGCCACGACGAAGACGCCCAGCGGCACCGGGAGATCGGAGCGACCTCCGAATCCATGGGCCGCCGCCGGGAGGGGGACGGCTACCACCGCCAGGGTGGCATAAGCCACCAACACCAGGTTCACGCCGCTGGTCGACCGCCGGACGGTGGGAACAGCCATGGGTGAAGGCTAGGGAGGCCTGACCCGATCGCCGTCAGGGACACCGCCCGATCGTCTCAGCCGGGCGGGGCCTGCGCAGCGTTGGAATGAGCGTATGCTCGGTGGCATGAAGAAGCTCCTCGTCTTCCTGCTCGTGGCGGGTGTCATCGGTTTCCTCGTGAAGCAGATGATGGACAACGACGCCTGAGGTCGCCCGCGTCGCTGCAACCCATCTGAGATCGTCGCGCTGACACCGCTCGCCCGGCGAATGCCGCTCTCGGTCATCTTTCTCTGGCGCTTGGCCGACAACCGGCGCGCGCCGTGGCTACCTTTGCCCCGACCCCCAGAGGAGGCATTGGTAGATGGCGACGACAGTCGACCGAGACACCACCGGCTGGCTCGAACGCCAGTTCCATATCACGGAGCGGGGGTCGACCCCCGGCGGTGAGGTCCGCGCCGGGATCACCACGTTCCTGACGATGGCGTACATCATCTTCGTCAACCCGGCGATCCTGTCGACCGCCATCGACTTCGACGGCGCCTTCCCCCAACTCCTGACCGTCACCTGCCTGGCCGCCGCCATCGGGACTCTGATCATGGCGTTGTGGGCGAACCTCCCGTTCGCCCTCGCCCCTGGCATGGGATTGAACGCCTACTTCGCCTTCACCGTGGTCGGCGCGCTCGGCTATCCATGGCAGACGGCACTGGGCGCCGTGTTCATCTCCGGCATCCTGTTCGCGATCATCGCCGTGACCGGGCTGCGCCAATGGATCCTCGAGGCCATCCCGCTCAGCCTCAAGTACGCGATCACCGCCGGCATCGGGGCGTTCCTGGCCATCATCGGCTTCGCCGGGGCGGGACTCATCCAGGCCTCACCGGCCACCTTCGTCACCAGAGGTGAGTGGGATTCACCCGGCCTGTGGCTGGCGATGGGTGGCGTGCTGCTCGCCGGCGCGCTGCTCGCCTTGCGGATCAAAGGGGCGCTGCTCATCGCCATCGTCGGCGTGACGATCGTCGCCATGATCACCCAGGCGCGGGTCTATCCCGGCGAGCAGGCCTTCGCCGGGTTCACCGACGGGATCTTCGGGTTCGTATGGCCGGGTGACCTGATCGGCGCGATGGACATCGGCGCCGCCCTGCAGGCCGGAGTGCTGGCGGTGGTGTTCACGTTCCTGTTCGTCGACTTCTTCGACACCGCCGGGACGCTGATCGGACTGTCCGACAAGGCCGGCTTCATGGACGACGAGGGCAACATCGAAGCTCCCCGGGCCGCCTTCACCGCCGACGGTGTCGCCACCACGGTGGGAGCGGCGCTGGGAACCTCGTCGACCACCACCTACATCGAGTCTGCGGCCGGCGTCGAGGAAGGGGCCAAGACCGGTCTCACCGGGCTCGTCGTGGCGGGCCTGTTCCTGCTGGCGATGCTGTTCGCACCGATCGCCGGGGCCATTCCGCAGGTGGCGACAGCACCGATCCTGATCGTGATCGGAGCGATGATGATGACGTCGATCACCAAGGTCGACTGGGCCGACTACCGGGTGTCGATCCCCGCCTTCCTGGCGGTCGTCGGCATGCCGTTCACGTACTCGATCACCGACGGGATCAGCCTTGGGTTGATCTCCTACACCGTGCTCATGGCCGTGACGGGCAAGGCGCGCGACGTCCACTGGATCATGTACGTGCTGTCGGTCCTGTTGGTGTGGAGGTTCTTCATCGTCGGCGGGTGAGGCCGACGAGACGACGGAAGCGGGGGCGCCGCACCGGCGCCCCCGCATCGCGTTCAGCCGTCGGCGACGTACGACTCGATCTCGGCTGCCAGTCGATCGGGGTGGGTCCACGGGACCTCGTGCCGGGCCCCGGCGACGTCGACGATGCGGGCTCCGGGAATGAGGCTGCCGAGCAAGTATTGCCAGGCGGGAGGGACCAGCTGATCCCGGGCGGGCACGATCACGAGGGCGGGGACGTCGAGCGATCCGACCCAACGCTCGGCGTCGAAGCGCATCAGCGCCAAGGAGGCGGCAGCCCCGCCTTCGATGTTGCGACGGTGGGTCTCTTCCCACATCCAACGGGCGTGTTGGGGAGCGACCGCCCCGCTGAGGATCAGATAGCCGGCCCGCACCTCCGGGGTGCCGAGGCCCGTGATTCGTTCCCATGCCCGCACCAGATAGATCCCCAACTCACGCCCCCGGCGCCAGGCGCGGGGGTGGGCGGCGAAGGCCCCGATCAGCACCAGCCGCTCGACCAGCGCCCGGTGGCGGTGGGCCAGTTCCTGCGCGATGGCGCCGCCCATCGAATAGCCGACCACCGTGGCCGCCTCGATCCCGACCGCCTCCACCACGGCCGCGACGTCGTCGGCGACGTCGGAGATCTCGTAGCGTCCGACGAACAGGGGGGCTGTCCCGTGGTTGCGGTGCTCCACCAACGTCACCCGGTGCCGCTCCGCCAGCAGGGGGCCGACCTCGTACCACTCGGCGAGCGCGGACCCCCCCAAACCGTGGATGAGGACGATGTCCTCGCCGTCGGTGGGGCCGACCTGGCGGACCAGGAACTCCCGATCACCGACGAACACGCTCCGGCCCGGCACCGGCCACGGATGGACCTGCGGGGCGCGGAACCGAGGTGACAGCACCGGTGCCACGAGCCGGAACAGCACGAGCAGGGCGAACAGTCGCTTCATCGTCCCAATGAACCGACGGCGAAGACGTGATCGGCGACCGGGACGCCCCCCACCAGATGCTCGGTGATGATCCTCTCCATCACCGGGATCGTGACCGAGTGATACCAGACCCCGTCCGGATAGACGACGGCGATGGGACCCATCTCGCAGATGCGCAGACAGTCGGCCTTGGTGCGCAGCACCGTCCCGCGGCCGGCGGGCGTCGCGGTGGGCGGGAGTGTCGCCGTGCCCTGCCAGCCGGGGGGTGGGGAGGCGATTCCCAGCTGTTTGCAGCGCAACTTGAGGTACCGCCACACCTCGTTCGTCTCCTCGACCGGGGCGCACTTCGGGCTGGTCTGGTCGGCGCAGAGGAAGATGTGCCGATGAACGCGGGGGATCGAGAGCGCCTCGGCGATGGTGTCGAGCCGTTCAAGGGGTTCCACCGGCCGCAGTGTATGGCGGTCGGCGATCAGCCAGCCTGGAGCGTGATCCTCGCGCCGGGCGTGTCGGTGAGCCGTCCGATCACGCGCCCGTCGACGCCTTCATCGCTGAGGGCGGCGAGGAAGCGGTCGGGAGCGGAGGCGGCGGCGAGCAGTCCGCCCGAGGTCTGGGCGTCGGCCAGAAGTCGAACCTGGTCGGGGGAGGCGTCCCCCTCGAGGTGGGGCTGAGCGGCTGCCACGTTCCGTTCGGAGCCGCCGGGGAAGAAGCCGGCAGCGAGGAGCTCGCCGACCCCGTCGATCGTGGGCACCGCGGCCACGTCGATCTCGGCGGAGACCCCCGACGCCCGCACGATCTCCA
>CAZCRP010000211.1:0-5262 GCA_964501055.1 uncultured Acidimicrobiaceae bacterium | reverse complement strand
TCGTCGAAGAACTGGCCTTCGTCGACCCCGACGACGATGGTGGCGTCTTCCACCTTGCGCAGCAGATCCCCGGAGTCCGACACCGGGGTGGCCTCGGCCCGCAGCGCCGAGTGCGAGACGACATGGCGCTCGGCGTAGCGGACGTCGACCGCCGGCTTGAACGTCTGTACCGGCAGCCGGGCGATCCGAGAGCGGGTGACTCGTCGGATCAGTTCCTCGCTCTTGCCGGAGAACATCGGACCGCAGATGACCTCCAGCCAGCCCGATTGAGGACGGCGGTACATGGGGTCCGACGGTAGTCCGCCGCGAGGTGCAGTGGCTGCCCGCCTAGCGGAGCCGGTACCGCTCCCCTGGCACCGGCGTGCGGCGCAGGTACACGCTGTTGCAGATACCGAACGCGAGCGACATGGCGAGATAGAACGAACCGCCCAGCGACAGGAAGGGCAGCGGCAGCCCGGTCACGGGAGCGATCCCGATTGTCATCCCGATGTTGACGAAGACGTGGAAGACGACCATCGCCGCGGTTCCCGCCGCCAGCAGGGTGCCGAACCGGTCGCGGGCGATCAGCGAGATTCGGATCAGCCGCCAGACGATCAGCGCGAAGGCGACCAAGACGGCCAGCCCGCCCACGAAACCGAGCTGTTCGCCCACGGCCGTGAAGATGAAGTCCGTCTCCTGATCGGGCACGTACGAGAAGTTGGTCTGTGTCCCTTCGAAGAGCCCCTTGCCGAATAGCTGCCCCGATCCGATGGCGAGCTTCGACTGGCGCAGCTGGAACCCGATCCCCTGGGGGTCGACCGACGGATCCAGGAACAACGTGATGCGATCGATCTGGTGCTGGGCGAGGAGGTCGAGGCGCCAGAGCAGGGCGATGCCTGCGATGCCTCCACTCACCAGTGTGGCGAGTTGTTTCCACGTCATCCCCGCCACGAACAGCATGACGAGCCAGACGAAAGGGAACACGAAGGCGGTGCCGAGATCGGGTTCGAGGAAGATCATGAAGCACGGCACGGCCATCAGGAATCCGGTGCGAATGATCTTCTTCCAGCGCAGCGGCTCGTCGTCGCGCGCTCCCGAGGCAAGGACGTAGGCGACGGTGATGATCATCACCACCTTGGCGAACTCCGCGGGCTGCAGGTTGAAGTACGGGAGGGGAATCCACCGCTGCGCTCCGTTGACGGGCTCGAACAGGAAGACAGCCGCCAGCCCGATCAGGGTCGCGCCGTAGATGACCGGGATCACCGGCTCGAGCTCCCGGTAGTCCACCAGCGACATCAGGTAGACGGCGATCAGCCCGGCGGTGACGAAGATGGCCTGGCGCTCCACCAGGAAGGTCGGGAACGCCTCCGCCCGCTCGAGGGCGAACCGGGTCGCCGAGTAGATCATGATCAGCCCGAACACACTGAGGGCGACCTGGAGTGCGATCAGGAGGGCGTCGGGGCGGTTCCCCCGCCGATCCTCGACGGCGACCCTTGGGCCTGCCAGCGTCGCCATCAGCGCGTCCTCACTGTGCCGCCGCCCCGGCGGTGATGGGGGTGAGCTCCTCGCCTTGCAGGTACTGCATGATCTGGCGCGCGACGGGCGCCGCCACCGCGCCGCCCGACCCGCCTTCGTCGATCAACACCACCACCACATAGCGGGGATCGGAGATGCCGACCACCCCGACGAACCAGGCGTGGTTGTCGGCGGTGGCGATCGACTGACCCGTCCCTGTCTTGCCCCCCACATCACGCAGCGAGTCGCCGAACTCGCGGAACGCCGACGCGGCAGTGCCACGAGTGACGACACGGTTCAGGTCTGTCAGGAACTGGCGGGTGTGGGCCGGATCGATCGTCACTCGGTTCGCGACTTCCGGCGAGTTGGCAAAGACGATCCGGTCGTCGAGATCACGGATCTGGTCCACGACGTAGGGTCGCCACACGGTGCCGCCGTTGGCGAGGGCCGCGTAGGACACCGCGACCTGCAGCGGGCTGGCGGCGAGGGAACCCTGCCCGATGGCGGCGTTCATCAGATCGCCCCCGAACCACGGATCCGCCGTCTCCAAGCGGGAGGCATCGAGGAGTCGGGGCGCATCCGGATCCTCGAGTTGGCGCTCCTGCCACTGCAGGAACAGTGCACGGTCGGGCACCAGTCCGGCGGTGTCACCGGTGAGGTCGATTCCGGTGCGTGACCCGTAGCCCAGTGCCCGCGCCATGTCCTGCAGGGCCGTCTCCCTGGGCGTCTCGTCCCAGGCCTGATACATCCCGAGCGCCGCCGACCAGAAGAAGATGTTGCAGGACTGCTCGAAGGCGGAGCTGAGGTCGAGCCAGCCCTTCACGTCGGGGTAGTACCAGTCGGTGAAGATCTGCGGCGACCCGTCCGAGAGGGCAGGCAGCTCCAGGCGGCCGTCGCAGTTGACGACCCGGCTGGCCGCATCGACGCCCTCCACGGTCGCCGGCAGTGGGACGTCCTCCTCGAGGATCGTCATGTAGGTGATCGCCTTGAAGGTGGAGGCGGGTGGATAGAGCCCGGAAACGGCGAGATTGCGGAGGGCCCCCGATGTGTTGAGATCGGCGAAGGTCCCGGCGTCGAGGCCACCCACGAACAGTCCTGGATCGAAGCTGGGGTACGAGGCCATCGCCGCCACCGCCCCCGTGCGGACGTCGAGGACCACCACCGCGCCGCGCTCGGTGACGTTCTGTGCGGTGCTTCTCCCCTGCCGGCGTTGATCCTGCTTCCACTCGTTCGAGAGCTGGATGCCTTCGATCAGCGCCCGCTCCACGACCTCCTGCAGTGGGAGGTCGAGCGTGAGATAGACCGAGGCGCCCGGTGCCGGGGCGATCTCTGGCCGCTGCTCGGTGATCTCGGCCCGCTGCACCCGGTAGGCGAGCGCTCCTGGAGCACCTTGCAGGTACTCGTCGTAGATCCGCTCGATCCCGAGCTTCCCGATCCGGATGCTCGAGTCGAGCGTGGGTCGCTCCGCGAGATCTTCCTCCGTGGGGAGCCCCAGGTGACCAAGCACGTGGGCCATCGAACTGCCCACCAGGTTGATCCGCTGTGGAACCCGCTTGATGCGAACGCCGGGGAAGTCCCGCAGCCGCTCGTTGATCTGATAGGCGTCGATGCTGTCCACCGCCGCGATCTCGAACACCCCGTTGACGCCGGCACGCTCGTACATGGCGGCGATCTCGACCTCGGGGATCGCCAGCAGGCTCGACAGGCGCCGGATGAGCGCGTCGGCCTGGTCGCGCTCGACCAGATGACGGTCTACCTCCACGACCGGGACGTAGCGCGAGGTCGCCAGCAGATTGCCGCGCCGGTCGTAGATGTCTCCGCGGGGCGCGGGGGTCGAGATCGTGACCCACGCCTGGGTCTCGGTCACTTGGGCGGCCTGGGCGCCCTCTGCGATCTGGACGAACCAGAGCCGCATCCCGAGCATGCCGAACAGGCCGATGAACACGCCGAGCAGGACCGTGATGCGGGCGGTGGTTCTCACAGCCGGATCATCCCTTTGCGTCCGTCCAGCACTCGGGTTGTGAGGGGCGACAGCACCAGTGCGAGAGCGGTGTTGAGCAGTGGAACGAGGAACAACCTCCTGCTCGCCTGCGCGAAGCCCATCGAGACCTGACCAAAGAGCGTTCCGACCAACAGGATGGCAGCAATGCCGACGAGAGTCATCAGGCCCACCCAGACGGCCACCGCCACCGGTCCCAGATCGGCTCGATCCCGCGTCCGCACCGCCACGAACGCCACTGTCGTGTATGCCATCGCCCGCAACCCGAGGGCACTCGACGTCGCGATCGCGTCGAAGAGGAATCCGACCGAGAAGGCCGCGAGCATGGCGGTCTCGGGACGGGCGCGCAGGGCGAAGAGGACGACGGCGAGTATCACGACGTCAGGGGCGATCCCTCCGACTCGCACCCGCCCGAACAGCGTGGTCTGTATCACCAGCGCGCCCAGCATGCCCGCCACGATCAGCAGGGTCCGGCGGGCGTTCAATCTCCACCGTCCTCGTCGCCCGTGTCGCCCGGTGCGCCACCGGCGGCGTCGTCCTCGGACCCGATCGCCGCGGGGTCGGGCGGCCAGGCGATCACGATCACCGCCTCGAGCCGGTTGGTCTCGGTGAACGGTCGCACCCTCGCCGTGAGTGTCTGTCCCTGCGGGCGCGCATCCTCGACGATCTCGCCCACCGGGAACCCACGCGGGAACGACAGCGACAGCTGCGAGGTGACGACTTGATCGCCGGCCAACACCGGCTGCGCCGACTCCAACACCGTCAGCACCATCTCCAGCGACCCGATCACCGGCTGCAACGAACCGAACTGGTCCCCCACCGTCACCGTGATCCCCTCTACGTCTCGCGTCAGCGGTATCACGTGAGCTCCCCCGAGCCAGGAGTCGAGGATGCGTCCGACGACATAGCCGTTCTGGTCGATCACGGGATGGCCGGGCAGGATGCCTGCCTCCTCACCGCGATCGATGGTCAGCAACTCCTCGATGGCGTCGGAGCGGCCGATGATGTTGGCGTTCGTCCTGACCAGCGCGTCAGCCGAGAGCTCGAGGCCGAGCATCTCCTCCAACACCTCGAGTCTCGCCCTGTCCTGCTCGACGGCGGCGAGCTCGGCCTGCGCGCGGGCGAGCTCGGCCCGCAAGGCGGCGTTCTCGTTCCGCAGCCCGGCGATGTCAGACAGGTTCTCGACCAGGCGTGCCATCGGATCGACGACCGCCGACGCCAACGACTGCACAGGGGCCACCAGCCTGCTCGCACCGGTGCGAAGGGTGTCCATCCCCCCCTGGCCGGTGGCGCGGACGTCGAGGGTCATGGTGACGAAGGCGATGACCAGCAGCGTCACGAACAGGGGAACGGAGCGGTCGTCACGGAACTCGCGCATGGCGAGGCGGTTCAGGGTCTCGACGAAGAGACGAGCACAGTGTGGAGCGTCTCGAACTCCTCGAGACACTTCCCGGAACCGATCACGACGGACTGGAGCGGCTTGCTGGCGGTGACGATCGGCATGCCGGTCTCGTTGGCCAGCCGCTGGTCGAGGCCGGCGAGCAGGGCTCCGCCGCCTGTGAGCCAGATCCCGCGCTCCATGATGTCCGCCGCCAGCTCGGGCGGCGTCTTGTCGAGTGTGTACTTGACCGCGTCCACCACGGCCTGGGTCGGCTCCTCGATCGCCTCTCGGATCTCCGGAGCGGTGAGGAGGATCGTCTTCGGGAGACCGGTGACGAGGTCCCGGCCCCTCACTTCGGCCGCCGGCTCGTCGGCCTGCGGCCAGGCGG
>CAZCRP010000210.1:0-5277 GCA_964501055.1 uncultured Acidimicrobiaceae bacterium | reverse complement strand
TCCCAGCGCCGCGCCGATCGCCGTGGTGGGCAGCCAACCGAGGCCAGTGCGCGACGCGAAGCCCTCGACGAACCCCGCGACCACCAGCCACACCGCTGTGCCGAGCGCCAGTTGGACGGCCACGACCGCCTCCCGCCCCAGCGACTCCCGGCGGGTGGCGGTCCCCGGCCGCAAGATGGCCCGTCCGAGGCTGAGCCCGGCGGCACCCGCGACCACGATGCAGGACAGCTCGAGGATCCCGTGCGCGACCACAGCCGCGACGAACACTCGGGCGTTGCCGGCGCCGACCGCCAGCCCGGTGAGGGCTCCAAGGATCACCCCGTTCTGAACGAGGATCCATCCGGTGCCGATGCCGTAGGTGATCCCGAGGGCGAACGCGATCAAGGTGACCCGGATGTTGTTCGTCAAGACGTAGGTGGAGAATCCGACGAGCCCGGCAGCCCCGTATCCCTGGTCGGTCGACTCGGCCGAGACGACCCACAGGAACTCCGCCGGCAACACCTCCAGCAGCGGGTCAGGGGCCACGAGCGACCAGATGACACCGAGCGCGAACGGAACGAGCAGCAGCAACGCGGCCAGCATGAGCACCCGCCGGCGCTCCACCAGCAGCCCCCAATAGGTGTCGACGAAGAACCCCACGACCCCTTCCCTCCGTCCGCTCCCCACGTACACCGCCGACCGGGCGTCCGTCACGAGCCGTTCGAGATCCGCGGTGACCGGGTCGTGGGGGAATCGTCGCCGGGCCACCGCGAGATCGGCCGTGACCGACCGATACAACTCGCCCAGGCGGAGGACCTCGGTGCCGCCGAGCGAACGCCGCCTTGCCACCAGTTCGGTCAACTCCGACCAGCGGGGCGTTCCGGCCTCCACGAAGTCGGGTAGCTTCACGGATCGATGACCTTCGACGATCGCATCTCGATCAGCACGCCCGAGGGGCTCGACATCGAGCTGAACCTAGCGGGCCTCGGCTCGCGCATCGCCGCCGCGCTGGTCGACGCCATCGTCCTCGGCATCGTCGTCATTCTCGCCGCATTCGGGATCCTCGGACTGTCCGACGCGATCGGCAGCCCGCTGCTGGCGCTCGGGATCGGCTGGCTGGTGGCAATGGTGCTCACCCTCGGCTACTTCGTGGGATTCGAGGCGTTCAATCAGGGGCGTACACCGGGCAAGGCGATGTTCTCGATCCGCGTGTTGGGCGTCGACGGCGAACCCGTCGGCTTCGGCCCTTCCGTGGTGCGCAACCTGCTGCGGCTCGTCGATCTGTTCCCGCTCCTGCCCATCCTCGGCCCTGTCGCCATTCTGGCCTCGGACCGCAACCAGCGGCTGGGCGATCTCGCCGCCCGCACCATCGTCGTGCGGGACCGTCCCGGCGGTGGGGTCGACACGCGGTCATCGGTGCTCGACCCGGTCGCCGCCCGCTGGGATGTGTCGGGCATGGACGCCGCCGACCTCGATCTCGCCCGTCGCTACCTGTCCCGACGCGACGACCTCACCCCCGTCAAGCGCCGGGAGCTCGCCGTCGACATCGCGGAGCGTCTCAGGGCCAAGGTCCCGTCGATCGGCGCGGCATCCGACCCGGAATGGGTGATCGAACAGGCGGTGGCCGCCAAGCTCGACCGCAGCCAGGGGTGATGAGCCAGGGGTGAGGAGGCAGGCTCAGATCTCGGGCTCGTCCCCCATCGCCTGTCTGGCCGCCTCCTGCTCCGCTTCCTTCTTCGAGCGGCCCTCGCCCTGGCCGACCACGACCCCGTCGACACTCACGACGGCGGTGAACACCTTGGCATGGTCCGGGCCGGCGTCCTGGACCCGATACTCGGGTCGCAGGCCCCTGCCCGCCAGTCGCTCCTGGAGGCGGGTCTTGAAGTCGCGGCGGCCGGGTGCCTGCGCCTTGGATCGGATGAGCGCCGCCCAGTGCCGGAGGACCACGCCTCGGGCCGCTTCCAGCCCGGCGTCGAGATAGATCGCACACAGCACGGCCTCCATCGCGTCGGCGAGGATCGAGTCCTTCGTGCGGCCGCCCGAAGCCAGCTCCCCGATCCCCATCGAGAGGTAACGGCCCAACTCCACCTCCCGGGCGATGGCGGCGAGTTCGATGCGGTTGACACACGCCGCCCTGACCTTGGCCATCTCCCCCTCGCGCATCTCCGGGTAGTGCTGGAACAGGAAGTCGGTGACGATGAGCTGCAGCACCGCATCGCCGAGGAACTCATGCCGCTCGTTGTCCGGCACCTCGGGGTGCTCGGCCGTGTACGAGCGGTGCACGAGGGCAGCATCGAGCAGTGCCGGATCGGAGAAGGTGTGGCCGAGCGCGGCCTGGAGTGCCTCGGTCATCGTTCAGGCGGTGACCTTGGACGCGATCCGGGACACCAGACCCCGGTCCGCGCCCTCATACGCCAGCACGATCGCGTTGGCGATCGCTCGGCGACCCGATGAGCCGTGGGCGATGACGACCACACCATCGACTCCGAGGAGAAAGGCACCGCCCGTCTCCTCGTAGTCCATGCGGCGGACGATCGGTTCGATCAATCCCATCACTTCCTCCCTCGTCGACGCCGAGGCGGACTCCAGCGCCTCGTCGAGCAGCGACATCACGAGGCCGCCGGCCCCTTCGATCGTCTTCAGCACCACATTGCCCGTGAAACCGTCCGTGACGATGACATCCGCCCGATCGCCGGCGAGATCCCTGCCCTCGACGTTGCCGACGAACTCGACATTGGCATGAGTGAGCAACTCGAAGGCGGCTTTTTCCAACGGGCGTCCCTTTCCCTTCTCCTCCCCGATGTTGAGGAGGGCCACTCGCGGATGCGCGATCCCGAGTCCGATTTCGGCGAGGGCGGCCCCCATCTCGCCGAACTGGACCAGATGCTCGGGCTTCACCTCGGTGTTCGCCCCCGAGTCCACCATGATCGTCGACGTCCCGCGGGTGGGGAGGACGGTGGCGATCGTCGGCCGGAGCACGCCTGCGACCCGGCCGATGAGAATCGATGCAGAGGCCATCGCGGCTCCGGTCGAGCCGGCGCTCACGAATCCGTCGGCTCGGCCTTCCCGCACCAGGCGGGCGCAGACCGCCACCGAGCTGTCCGGCTTCTCACGGATCGCACGGGCCGGTTCGTCGCCCATGCCGACCACGTCGGACGCATGCACGATCGGGAGGTCGGCGCCCAGGGCGTGCAACTGCTCGGCCAAGGCGGCCTCATCTCCGACGAGGATCACCTCCACACCCTGCTCGGAGGCGGCGACGCCTCCCGCCACTGTCTCGGTGGGGGCGCGGTCTCCGCCCATGGCGTCGAGTGCGATCCGCGTCACGAAGGAGCCGTCAGTCGGTCGCGACGACTTCCCGGCCGTTGTAGGTGCCGCAGGTGGGACAAGCCCGGTGCGGCAGCCGCGGGCTCTTGCACTGCGGGCACACCGACAGAGTCGGCTTCGCCACCTTCCATTGCGCCTTGCGCTGCCGGGTACGCATGCGCGACATCTTCTTCTTGGGCACCGCCATGGTGCGTCCCTCCGGGGATCAGGAATCGAACAGCTGCTTCAGGGCGGCGAACGGAGAACTCGAACCGTCCCCATGCCCGTCGCAAGGTGCCACATTCAAGTCGGTTCCGCACACCGCGCAAAGTCCCAGGCAATCGTCGCGACACGTCGGTGCGGCCGGCAACGAGAGTGAGACCTCGTCGTGGACCGCCGACTCGAGGTCGATCGAGTGTCCATCGATCAGGGGGAGCTCGTCGTCCTGGTCGTCGGGATGGCGCCGGTACACCTGTTCGAACGGGACCTCCCGGTGCTCCGACCAGGTGGTCAAACAGCGCCTGCAGGTGAGTTGGACCTCAACCGAGGCCGTTCCCCGGGCAACCACCCCGTCGGTGAGGGAACGCAGCCGCACCGCCAGCGCCGTCTCACCGTCGACGACGGCGTTGGGCAGGTCGACACGGAGATGGACGGAGCCGGTCTCCTCACGAGCGGCGCCGGGATCGACCAGCAGGTCCGAAACTTGAATTCTGTACGACACACCCCGCAGGGTATCGGGCGGGAGAGATCAGACGGGCGGGGCCGGCGGTGCCGGGCGCGCCTCGTGGAGCTCGGCGCGAGCAGCGTGCACCCTGGTGAGCACCGAGGCGAGCATCGACTCGAGCTTCTCCAAGTTGGCGTCGATCTCGTCTTCGGCCTCGAGGCGGAGCCGGCGGGCCTCCCCTTCGGCCCGGCGGACCAGGATGTTGGCCTCTTCCACGGCTTCGGCCAGGACGTAGGACTCCGAGACGAGCCGCCTGCTCTCGGACTTGGCCCGATCGATGATCTCCTGGGCGCGCTCGTTGGTGCGGGCGACGAAAGCCTCCCGTTCCCGCACCATCCACCGCGCCGCCCGCAACTCGTCGGGGAGTTCCTCCCGCATGCGGTGGAGCATGGAGAGGAATTCCTCCTTGTCGACGAGAACGTTGGTGGACAGCGGCATCGACTTCGCCTCGGCGAGATGGGCGATCATCACGTCGATCATGTCCTGCAGTTCGCCGACCGTGGAGCGGGGGACTTCGGTCACGACAGCTTCTCCTTCAGGGCCGCGGCGACGGGAACCGGTACGAGTTCGTCAACGGTACCGCCGAGCGTCGCCACTTCCCTGACCAACGAGGACGACACATAGCTCCAGGTCGGGTTGGTGGGGATGAACACGGTCTCGACACCCCGGATGCTGGCGTTCATCTGCGCCATCTGCAGTTCGTAGTCGAAATCCGAGGAGGTGCGCAAGCCCTTGACGACGACATCCACCCCGGTGGCCACGGCGTGGTCGACCAACAGTCCCCGGAAGGTGCGGTAGTCGACGTTGGCGAGATCGGGGAGGGCTGCCCGGAACAACTCGATCCGCTCCGCGGTGGTGAACAGCGGCATCTTTGACGGATCCGCGACCACCGAGACGATCACCCGCTCGAACATCGCCGCCGCCCGGCGGATGATGTCGATGTGGCCGTTCGTCGGCGGGTCGTAGCTTCCTGGGCAGAGAGCAGTGGTCATCGGTCCATCTCGTACCTGATGATTGTGGTGTCCCCGTGGCTGCGAACGTCGGCAATCCGCAACCCCGCTACCTCCGGGGCGTCGTCGCCCCGCCGGCGGGTGACCACCAGTGTGGTGGAGTCGTCGAGCACGGGGAGCAGGCTCGCGAGCACCGTTGCCAGTTCCGGGGCTGGCAGCGGCCAGGGCGGGTCACAGAACACGAGGTCGAATCGGTCGGCGATGTCGGAAACGAAGCGCTCGACCAGGGAAGTTTTACCGATTCCAGCCTCGCCACTG
>CAZCRP010000209.1:0-5316 GCA_964501055.1 uncultured Acidimicrobiaceae bacterium | reverse complement strand
CTGGACGAGGTGGACGAGCCCTCGCTGCACCGCCACATGATCCAGACGCGCGCCGCCTCGGCCTCGCCGGACCCCGAGGCCGAGCTCCTGAACAGCACGGTCGACAGCGAGGTGAAGGCGGCCCTCGAGGAGCTCCCGGAGAAGTTCCGGACGGTCGTGCTCCTCGACGTCGAGGGCTTCTCCTACAAGGAGATCGCCGAGATCCTCGACATCCCGATCGGGACGGTCATGTCGCGGCTGCATCGGGGAAGAAAAGCGCTGCAGTCGTCGTTGGGTCAGTTCGCACGCGAGCGGGGACTCCTCCCCGACGGAGAGCTCGAGGATGCGGATGAGTGATCGACGATGAGGGACTCGGTATGAGTGGCGATTGCAGCGAGGCTCTCGAGAGGCTCTACACCTATCTCGATCAGGAGCTCGACGCCGCGTCTGTCGTCGTGATCAAGGGCCACCTGGACGGATGCTCTCCGTGCTGTGATGCCTTCTCGTTCGAACAGCGGCTGTTGACGGTGATCCGCACCGCGTTGCAGGAGGATGTCCCGAGCGTGGTGATCGAGCGTTTGCGCACCGCCATCCGCACCGCCACGCTGTGACCTCGCCACCGCCCTCCCGCGGGTGTTTCGCCGCACCTCTCCACCTTCGGTAGTCTGGCGCCGGCCATGCGCACCGTCACACGATTCGTCGTCATGGGCACGCTCGCTGCCCTCCTGACCCTCGCGGCCCTGCCGGCGATGGCCGCAGAGGCGCCCGACGAAGACGAGGACGGAGCGCCCGCCACGACCGAAGCGGTCGACTTCGAGTACCTCCCTGCCGTCGTCGTCGAAGCGCCTCCCGCCGATCCTGCCGACCAGCCATGGACCACCAAGTTCCTCGTCCCGACCGGGCTCGCCCTGGCCGCGGTCGCCGTCTTCGTGACCGTGATCCAATACTTCGTTCGTGTCGTGCGCTCGAGGTACAAAGTCGTCGAGTGAGCGACTCGGTCCCCTGGCCGTTCGCCGGACGGGTCGCAGGGCTGATCGCAGGGAGCCACCCGCTCTCCGGGAGCTACCACCTCCAGCATCTCGAGGATGACCTCGGGGTCATCGTCGGCCGGGCCAACGCCCTGGTCACCGCCGAGACCGGGCTCGCGCTCCCCGGCGACCCCCAGGTCGTGGTCGTCTCCCGGCGCGACTGGGTGGAGCGCAACATCGCCTCCTTCCGCCACATACTGGCGCCGGCTGAGCAGCGCCTGATCGAGTCCACCGACATCTCCGCCGCGCTCGGACGCCGGATCGTGGCGGCCGAGACCGGTGCGCTGCTCGGGTTTCTCTCCCGCCGGGTGCTGGGCCAATACGAGTTGGTGCTCCCGACGGGCGATGAGGGCGACTCGATCGCCTTCGTCGGCGCGAACGTGCTGGCGATGGAGCGCACCCACCAGCTGCGCCCATCCGAGTTCCGGTTGTGGATCGCGCTGCACGAGGCGGCGCATCGTGCCCAGTTCGTCGGCGTGCCCTGGATGCGGGAGTACTTCCTGTCGCTCGTCGAGCAGATGGTCTCCGCCGCGCAGCCGTCTCGACTGAGCCGGGCGCGATCGCTGGCGAAGCGGATTGCCGTGGCGAGAAGGGACGCGGTCCCGATCCTCGACGAGCGCGGATTGATGGGATTGTTCGCCACTCCCGAGCAGAGCGAGGCCCTCGATCGGATCCAGGGGCTGATGTGTCTCCTGGAGGGACACGGTCACGTGGTGATGGACCGGATCGGCGCCCGTCTCCTCACCTCCCAGCAGCGGATGGCGAACCTCCTCAAGATGCGCCGCTCCGACCCGCGGACTGCTGCCTTCTTCCGATTGACGGGCCTGGAGATGAAGATCCGCCAATACGACCTGGGCGAGCGGTTCGTCCTCGAGGTGGAACGATCTGCCGGGTGGTCGGCGCTGGATCGGGCATGGCTGGATCCGGCCAACCTGCCAACGGCAGCAGAGATCGAGGATCCGCCGCGGTGGCTGGCGCGGACCGGCTAACGGAGCTCGCCGAATCGATGGCGGCCAGGCTGGTCGTGCCGGACGGCCCGACGGCCGTTGGGTTGTCGGGCGGGGCCGACAGCGCCGCGCTGCTGTGGCTGCTTGCCGAGCGGGGCGGCGACGTGGTCGCCATCCACGTGTTCCACGGGCTGCCTGCCTCGAGCATGATGTCGACCGCGGCGGGTCAGGTGGCCGCCAGATGCGGAATCCGACTCGAGATGGCTTTCGTGGAACCCGGCGCAGCGTCGGAAGCCGAACTGCGCCGGGTGCGGCTGGCGGCGCTCGTCGAGACGGCAGGCGATCGACCGGTGCTCCTGGCGCACACCGCCGACGATCAGGCTGAGACGGTTCTCATGCGGATCCTGCGGGGCACCGGCATCGACGGCCTCGCCGGCATTCCGCCGCGCCGCGACCGCATTCATCATCCGTTGCTGGGGGTCACGCGCCGTGAGACGCTAGAACTGGCCGCGCTGGCGGGTCTCCCGTATCGCCACGATCCGGCGAACGAGGACCGCGCCGTCCTGCGCAACCGCCTGCGGCTCGAAGTCCTGCCACTCGTCGAGGAGACAGTTGGCGGCTCTCCGCGGGAATCGCTCAGGCGGCTGGCCGCGACAGCCTCCGAGGTGTCCGGCTTCCTCGCCACCTTCGCCGACCGCGTCCCACGCCAAGGCCGGAATGGCTGGCGGCGGCTTCCGATCGGTGCGCTGAAGGCGGTGGGCGATGTCGTGGCGGCGGCCGCCATCAGGGCGGCGTGCATCGAACTCGCCGGACCGTACCCGCCCGACCGGGAGGTCGTCCTGCGTGTTCTCGAGGTGGTGCACGGCCGGTCGTCGGGCACAGAGATTCCCGGCCAGTTGCGGGCCGAGGTGGTCGGAGCGCATCTCGTCATCCGGCCGACAGCCGACCTCCCGCAGTCGCCGGCGGACGGTGTCGCCCTCGACCATGAGTCTCCCACCACCTGGAGCGGTTGGCGGTTCGTGGTCACCCCGGTGACGGGGCCGACGGTCGTCCCGCTCTCGTCGCGTTCGATCGTGTTTCCGGCCGGCGCCGAATCGCTCCAGGTGCGGCCGTGGACGGCATCGGATCGTGTCACGGGCCGTCGAGTGAACGACGCGCTCGCCGATGCGGGGGTACCGGCCGACGCCCGCCCCGGCTGGCCATTGGTCACGGTGGGCGATGAACCGGTCTGGCTGCCGCTGGTTCGATCCCGGGTTTGGCCCGCGCATGCCCCCGGCCGCTACCTTGGCGTGGTCGCCGCTCCGGAGCCCCCATGGCAGCCATCCGTCCCCTGATCACGGCCGAAGAGATCGAGTCCAAGCTCGGTGAGATCGGCCGGGCCGTCTCTGACGACTATCAGGACAAGGATCTCATCGTCGTCGGGGTGCTGAAGGGGGCGTTCATGGTCATGGCCGATCTCGCCCGTCACATCGACATCCCCGTCGAGTTCGACTTCATGGCGGTGTCGTCCTACGGCGCCTCCACCCAGTCGTCCGGCGTCGTGCGAATCCTCAAGGATCTGGACCAGGAGATCGCCGCCCGCCATGTCCTCATCGTCGAGGACATCATCGACTCCGGCCTGACACTGAATTATCTGATGAAGAGCCTCACCGTGCGCAAACCGGCGTCGCTGGAGGTCGCGTCGCTGCTGGTCAAGTCCGGGGTCCAGCGGACCGAGCTGACGGTCAAGTATCCGGGTTTCCACATCGGTCCGGAGTTCGTCGTGGGCTACGGGCTCGACTACGCCGGCAAGTACCGCAACCTCCCGTACGTCGGGGTCCTCGAAGGCGGCGCCTGATCGATCCGTGCCTCACCCGGGTGAGGAGCGGTCCCCGCCGGCCAGGCGTCGGAGCACGCGCCGGAACGCCGCCCACAGTTTCCACACCACCCACACGCTCGCCACGGCCAGCACGGCGACGACTGCCAACGCCACCAGGGGGAAGGCAAGCGCCAGGGCCGTCACCCCGGTGGCGAGTCCGTCCTCGAACACCGAGAGGGTGAGGTTGGAGACGGGCTCCGGGGTGGTGTTGGCCGCCACCCGGGTGGAGGCCTTCGCCGAGTGGCTCGACAGGGCGAGAGAACCGGCGACGAGGGCTCCGAGCGCTTCGCCGATGCTCCCGGAGTCGCCTGCGATCACGAACCCGAGTGCTGCGGCGCCCAACGGGCGGATCACGGTGTGGACGGCGTCCCACACGTTGTCGAGATAGGGGATCTTGTCGGCGGCGAACTCGATGAAGAACAGGATCCCGGCCGCAATCAGGACGTCGGTCCGCGTCAGCACCTGCGGGATGTCGCTCCACCCGAGGCGTCCCGCCAGTCCCAGGACGAGGGTGACGAGATACAGGTTCAAGCCCGAGGCCCATCCCGAACCGGCGATCAGTCCGACGACTTCCACGGGCGCAACCTACCCGGCCGGACGAGACTGAGGTTTCGTTAGGGATTGTGCTTCCGTAGCATGGAAGCTCGCTGCCGGCGGGATGACCCTGGCACACTGACCCCGACCGACGAGGAGCCCGGTGAACCGCACGTTTCGCACGCTACTGATCTACGGCATCGTCTTCGTGATGCTGGCGATCGTGGCGCAGCGCTGGTTCGACCAGGTCACCGCCCCGGCCGAGATCAGCCTGTCGGAGTTCTTCGTCCAGGTCGAACAGCAGACGATCGCCGAGGCGACCATCTACGAGCGCACCAACCGCGTCCAGGGCCGGTTCGTGGACAGCGAGACCGAGGCGCCGGCGTTCGACTTCACCGTCCGCTATCCGGCAGAGCTGGAAGCGGACATCGCGCTCGACATGCTGGCGGCGGGGGTGGAGCTCGACAACGACTCCGAACCTCCGGGATTCGTCGAGATCCTCGTCTCGATCCTGCCGTGGCTGTTCCTCATCGGCTTCATGATCTTCATCTTCATGCAGATGCAGGGGTCGGGGAACCGGGTGATGCAATTCGGCAAGGCCAAGGCGAAGACGATCTCCAAGGATCAGCCGAAAGTCACCTTCGGCGACGTCGCCGGCCTCGAAGAGGCGATCGAGGAACTCGACGAGCTGAAGGACTTCCTGCAACACCCCGACAAGTACCGGCAGATGGGCGCCAAGATCCCGAAAGGGGTGCTCCTCTTCGGCCCTCCCGGCACCGGCAAGACCCTGCTGGCCAAGGCGGTGGCCGGCGAGGCGGGCGTGCCGTTCTTCTCGATCTCCGGCTCGGACTTCGTCGAGATGTTCGTCGGCGTGGGTGCCAGCCGGGTGCGTGACCTGTTCGAACAGGCCAAGACGAGCGCTCCGGCCATCATCTTCATCGACGAGATCGACGCGGTGGGTCGCCATCGC
>CAZCRP010000208.1:0-5338 GCA_964501055.1 uncultured Acidimicrobiaceae bacterium | reverse complement strand
ACCGCAGGCAGAGGTCGAGCTGGAAAGCGCCGAGGAGGGCGAGCAGACCGAGGCAGCACCTGGCACCGCAGTGCAGGCGTTGGTCGTGGCGGCGCCGCAGCGCACGCTGCCCGTGCTGACGACCACACCCTCCACGGAGGCGACCACCGCGCAGACCTCGCAGACGCCCACCGAACTCGCCGTCGAGGTGCCTGCAGCCGGCGCCGACACGCCGTGGCTGCCCTTCGTGATCCTGGGCCTGGGAGGCCTCGGATCCCTGTGGCTCGCCTTCGGTCGCAGGAACCGCACGGAGTCCTGACGTTCACCACACGGGGTGCATCGTCATCGGACCAGCGGATCGTCCCAGGGGACGGTCCGCTGAGTTCGCGGTCTATCGGCCGCTCATGACGCGACCGGCGAAGGCGATCCAGCGCTCGACCATCTCGATCATCTGCTCTTTGCCGGCCCCTGCGTGCCCACCCCGCAGCTCGTGCAGTTCGACGTCTCCCCCTGCGTCCAGCAGCATCTGCACGTACTCGCGGACCGGTCGGATCGGGGTCCGGGCATCGTCGGTGGGGGCTGAGATGAACAGGGGCGCTGTCACTCTGCCGGCGTAGGTCGACGGCGACGCCGCCCGCATACGGTCTCCCACGGAGTCGGGGCCGCCACCGAAGAGTGCCTCTGCATAGGGACGGGTGGCGCTCGAGTCCTCGTGGAGCATCACCCAGTCGACGACCGGCGCCCCGGCCGCCCCTCCCGCCCACAGATCCGGGTGGACGCCCATCGCCATGCACGTCAAGTATCCGCCGTACGAGTACCCGCTCAGCAGGATCCGCCGCGGATCGGCGACCTGGTTCTCCACGAGCCAGTGCCTGGCAGCCACGATGTCGTCGATCTCGAGGGTCCCGATCGCGCCGGTCAGCGCTTCTCTGAAGTCCTCGCCGAACCCGGTCGAACCGCGGTAGTTGACGGTGGCGAAGGCATAGCCGTTGTCGACCCAGGCCTGGGCCATGGGCGCAAACGCGGGTCCTTGCACCGCAGTCGGCCCGCCGTGCCCGTTGAGGATGAGGGGATGAGGTCCGTCGCCGGGGGGAGTCAACATCCACCCCTGGATCGTGGCCTGATGGGTGGACTCGAAGACGAACTCACGCCAAGCGGCACCGGGGTACTCGCCGGTGAGCTGGGGGAGGAGTGGCCGATGGGACGTGGCTGACACCTCGACGACCGTGGGGGGACGGGTGACAGAGGACCAGACGGCGGTGGCGCCATCCCCCGAGAGGGCAGGCTCGGAGAGGTACTCGAGGATCACACCGGTCGGCAGCGCGAGGGTGGTGAGTTCACCGCTGGCAAAGTCGAGTCGATGGAGATGGTCGACAGTCCGATGCGACTGTCGTATCAGCATCGTCGAACCGTCCGGTGAGAGATCCACGGCAGAGACGTCTCCTTCGAGATCTACGACCACCAACTCGACCCCGCGGTCGCGGTCCCACACTGCCGGGCGCAGCCAGCCGTCGACCGGCACCGACAGCGCAAATCGATCGTCGGCGGATGCCAGCGCAGCGGCCTCTTCAATTTCTTCGATCGTCGCGAATGTCTCCCGATCGAGCAGGCGGACGCGCATGACCAGGCCGCGCCCCGGTGTCGCTTCGGTGACCGCCAGCAGGCTGCGCGACGGTACGAGGCCGAGGCCGAGGCCGGGGAGGCGGACCGTGCGCACGCCCTCGGTCTCACGGACGATGAGGTGCGAGGCACCGTCGATCATGCCGATGGCCACGAATCCGTCCTCGGTGGTCTCGAGTACGGACACTGCGTAGGGCGGCATGTCCGGTGTCAGGTCGACCGGTTCGCCGCCTCCGAACGGCACCGCGTTGATGTGGCCGTGCTCGGCGCCGGTCTCGTCGCGCAGGAAGAGGATCTGGCGCCCGTCGTGACTGATCCCGGCGACGAGGGTGGCCGTCCCCTGGTCGGTGACTGGGCGAATGGAGCCGGTAGCGACCTCCCACGCGAACGCCTCGATGGTGCCGTCACGGTCACACAGCAGCACGGCCCGGTCGGGTTCGGCCAGCGCTCTCCGCGCCCCGAGTACTGCCGGTGCTCGGAACCGGTCACGCCAATCCATGCATCGCCCCTTTCCGCCTCCACGCTACCGAGCAGTGGGTCGAGTAGATCATCGCGGGGGATCTTGTTTGAACCGGCGGAACGGCGGGTACTTCTCCGTTCGACGGAGCCAGCCCACCGGCACCGTCCGCCTCCGCACCTCGACCTCTCTCCCTCCTCACTGCGAGAAATTCTGCATAGGAGGGAGGGGGTGCGGGGCTCCCCCTCGCCCGTCGCACTCACACTCCGGTCGGAGAGGCGTGTTCGGAAGCTCTGTCAAGCGGGGCTGTTTGAAGCCAGTCCCAGCGGGGTACAAATCCGGATACGGTGCCTTGTCTCACCGCGGCACTGCGTCTCCGCTCCCTTCCCTCCCTCCCTCCCACCGCTCTCAGCGGAGGGAAGGGTGGGGAGACTCCCGGCGTTCGAACACCCGCTCGCTTGCGCCCGAGCAGCGGGTGTTCGGTCGTCCCGTCACCGCCGTCGCCGATCTCATATCATCCTGGATGTGACGGCCGGAATGCCTCGTCGGGAGGAGCGTGCTTGGTGAGTGTCACCACAACCCGTACCTGTCGGGCGCTCGTGGAGGCCGTGTCGGCGGAGGTGCGAGCCCGCACGGCCGATAGGCTCCGGGCCGAGGCGGTGGCGGCGGTCCTCCCCCGTTTCCTCGCCGATCCCGGGCTCCTGAATCCCTCCCAGCGGGAGGGAGACCCTGGCGCCTATCGCCAGCACATCCTGCACGTCGAAGACGACGGGTTGTTCTCTGTCGTGGCGTTGGTGTGGCTGCCAGGACAGGTCACTCCGATTCACGATCACGTCTCATGGTGCGTCGTCGGAGTGCACGAGGGAGCCGAGCAGGAAGAGGTGTTCGAGCCGGTCGACGAGGGACTGGCAATCCGAGCCGTCACGCGTAGCCCACGCGGAAGCGTGACGGCGCTCACCCCGCCCGGCGACATCCACCGGGTCCGGAATTGCTCGGAGCAGACGACGATCTCGATCCACGTCTATGGCGCCGACATCGGCGTGCTCGGGTCCAGCATTCGCCGCACCTACGACCTGCCGCTCGTGTCCTGATCCCCACTCAGCCGGTGGGTTCGGCGTCGACCGGTCTCCGCTCCATGATGTCGGCCAGGACGGCAAAGCGGTCGGCCAGATTCCCGCCGGCGTCGAGTTGGAGCCGGATGGCGCCGGCGAGGAGGGCGATGTCCCCGTCGGTTGCCGCCCACCGGTCGAGGAGATGGTCGAGCGCCATTCCTGCTTCCGCTAGCTTGGCGGCTTCCTGCAGCATCGGGTGTGCGAAGTCTCCTGCGGCGCGGGCGAGCGCCTGGCGCAGGCTGAAGCCAGCCCGCAGCGCCTGTTCCAGGGTGCGGGTGAGGGCCACCGCATCGATCATTGCTCCTCCTCGGTGAGTTCGGCAAGCCGGCGTCGGTACTCGGCGTAGCCGATCTCGAGCAGGTACATCGTGGCCACCGCCCGTTCGATGACGGCCGTGTTGTGCCGCTGGGGGGTCAGGCCCCAGTGGCCCGCCAGACCGGCGATCTGGCGGGCGGTCTCGCCGGTGATCTGGATGCTGATCTGTTTCATGCCTGACCGGGATAATAGCACACGATAATCGTCTGTAACAGGGGTAGTTGACGAACCTATCACTATTAGTTATATTACGAATATGAGTAGCACAGGAGCAATCGTGACTGGAGAAGGGGCCGGACAGCTCGCACACGACGACACGGGTGGGCCCGGGCGGCTGGTGGTGATGTTGCCGGGAGCGGGCGACGTTCGTTCCGAGTATCGGCTGATGGTCTCACCGCTGGCAGCGGCAGGGTTGAGGGTCGTCACCGCCGACCTGCCGGGACACGGCGAGTCCGCTCCGAGCAGCGAGTACACCGTCGCATCGACCGCCTCGGCGTTGACCGACCTGATCGGCGCGCTCGGCGCAGGACCGGCAGTGGTGGTGGCCTGTTCGTTCGCGCCGGCGGCGGCGGTGTGGGCGGCGGCGGAGCGACCGGGACTGATCGACGGACTGGTGGCGATCAGCCCCCACTTCGAGGCGGACCGCTCGCTCAAGGGCCGGCTGGGGGGACTGGTCGTCAAGGGACTGCTGCGCGGGCCATGGGCCGGCGGGTTGTGGGCGAAGCTCTATGCCGGCTGGTACAAGACGTCGCCACCCTCCGATCTCGCCGATGAGATCGCCACGCTGAAGGTGATGCTCTCGGATCCGCGGCGACGGAGGGCAGTGCGAGAGACGCTGACGGCGAACCGCGAGGGCGTCGCGGAGCGGATGGAGCGTCTCGACCTTCCCACCCTGACGGTGTTCGGCTCGGCAGACGACCACTTCGCAGACCCGGTCGAGGAGGCTGAGCGGACGGCCGCCCAGTTGGGAGGACGTGCGCTGGTCATCGAAGGCGCAGGCCACTACCCCCATGTCGAGGCCCCGGCGGCGGTCGCCGCGGCCGTGGCCGAGTTCGTCGAATCGCTTGGCTGATGGCGCGAGCCGGGCTCAGCCCCGCGGTCGTGACGCGAGCTGCGGCGACGATCGTGAACGCCGGAGGACGGAACGCCCTGACCCTTGCCAGGGTGGCAGACGAGCTGGGGGTGCGCTCGCCGTCGCTGTACAACCACGTCAACGGCCTCGACGGCCTCGAACGCCTGCTCGCCCTCGATGGCATCGATCAGCTGGCCGAGGTCTGTCGGACCGCGGTGATGGGCCGGTCGGGGGTCGAGGCGCTCCACTCCCTCGCCGCCGCCTACCGTGACTTCGCCCTCGGCCAGCCAGGGGTGTATGCGCTCACTCAGGTGGCCCGCCCAGACGATCCCGACTACGTCGCCCGGGCGGGACGGGTGTTGGAGACGGTGCTGGCGGTACTGGCCGGCTTCGGCCTCGACGGCGACGACCTCATCCACGCCGCCCGCTCGATCCGCAGCGCGTTGCACGGATTCGCCCACCTCGAGACGATGCACGGATTCGGCCTCGAGGTCGAAGTGGCGATCAGCTTCGACTGGATGGTCGGAATGGTCGAGCGTGGCCTGACTCGGTGAGATGGTCGGTCGGGGAACCTCCCAGTCGGAGAGCCTGAGTTCGACGCCGAGCAGCGTGCTCTAACGTTGCCCGGTGAACCGGGTGCAGCGACTGCTCCCGACGACCGGGGACATTTCGGTCGGAGCTCTCCGTCACGACCTGCTGGCGGGGGTGACGGTCGCCCTCGTCGCCCTCCCGCTGGCGCTCGGATTCGGGGTGACGGCCGGGGTCGGGCCGGCGGCGGGGATC
>CAZCRP010000207.1:0-5343 GCA_964501055.1 uncultured Acidimicrobiaceae bacterium | reverse complement strand
TAACCCATCGCCAGCGTCCTGGCACGCAGGAGCATCATCGCCCGCACCACCTCCGCCTCGACCGGCGGGCCCAGACCGGCGGCATGGGAGCGGACGATGGCGCGCTGCAGTTCCGCCCGGCGGTCGGCGGGAATCACGGTGTTGGCGAGGGAGCCGAAGCCGGTCGAGATGCCGTAGGCGGGAGTCGAGCCGGCTGCCAGAGTGGCCACCAGACCGGCGGCGGCTTCCATGCGGTCGAGGGCCACGGGTCCGAGCCGGACGTGACGGCCGCGGCGAGCGACGTCCGCCACCTCGCGGTCGGTGACCCCCCTGCCGTCGAGAACGAGCACCTCGCTGCTCATGTCGGACGCAACGTAACGCAGTGTCGCACGGGATCAGGCCCGGAGCAGGGTGGTGAGCCTCACGCCGGAGGGAGCGTGATCGTCACACACCAGCACCATGTCCGCCCCGTGCCGGTAGTAGGCCGTCGCCGGCCGCCCGCACGGAAGCGGCTCTTCATAGGTCGAAGTCGCTTCGTCGGTGTGATGGCACGTCTGGCGGGTGGAGGTGCGTATCGATCGGGCGGCAGGGGCGGCGTGCTCGAGGAGATTGTTGGCCTCGATCGCCTCCTGGCTGACCGGATCGTCGAAGTCGTACACGAATCTGGGCCGCAGCCCGGCCCAGGCCGCCGCCCACTCGGCCAGGCCCGCTGCCACGCGGCCCTCGCTCCAGGCGGGCGCGTGGATGACGACCGACCCCTCGTGCTCCCCACCCACCCGGCGCAACTCCTCCCACTGGTCCGTGCCGGGAGCCGTCCCGAGCGGCACCGCCACCCCGGCCGGCTCGAATCCGGTCTCGGGAACGCTGACGGCCAGCACCATCCGGTCCCATGCGAGTCTGATGACGCCAGGATCATCGGGATCGAGCACCGCCACTCCCCCGTCTTCGAGTCTGCGACGCCCCCCGCGGGCGCCGTCGAGCGGCTCCACCGAAACCAGCCACGTGTCGACACCCGTGGTGTCCCGCAGGCGGACGTCGATACGGTCGCGGAATGCCTCCGCGTCGTCGCGATCGGGCCAGGTGAGGTCCGCCTGGAACCAGAACACATCGTCGAGACCCTCCAGCAGCTCGATCACGTCCTGGTCCGCCCCGAGCGGCGAGGACTCGGCCACTCCGAACGCGTCGTCTGCCGCGGACTCGGACATCGCCGCCGACTCCTCCTGGGCCGGCGAGCGTCCGACCAGCGTCACGTGGCGATCGAGGAAGATCTCGCACCAGAGCGCCAGGGCGGCCCCCACCGCTTCGATCTCGGTCGCATGGTCGAGGCGGTAACGGCCGCCGGATTCGGCTGCCTTCTGCACGGCGTAGGCGTCGCCGCTACCCGGCACCGTGCCGGCTGCCACGGCCCAAGCCTGGGTTGTCACACCGGTGACGGTGTGCAACTCGGCTTCCGAGACGAGAAAGATGGTCTCTGGGTCGTCGGCGTCTGTGAGCATCACCCACCCATCGGGGTGGCGGAAGCGTCGGAACCGGCGGCCGGCGGGGTCGACCGGGATCGGCTCGATCCTCCATCCCCACGTCACGCTTCCGTCCTCGGCGCGTAGGTGGACGTCGGCGGGGAGCGCGACGAAGCGCTCGTTCTGGGGCGCGGTGGTGAACCACTCGACTTCGAGCCGGGAGCCGATGGCGTCCAGGTGCAGGCCGGGATCGAACGAAGTCATGGGTCCGAGTGTGCCATGAAGCGGCCGTGACGGCCGAGAGGTCAGGCGGCGGGTAACCGGACGGTCATGACCGTGCGTTCCGCCCGCCGGGAGTATTCGATGTCACCCCCCATCGCCTGGGCGAGGGAGCGAGCCACGGTGAGCCCGAGGCCGACCGACTCGGGATGGCCGCCGCCGGCGAGGTCGAAGGCGTCGAACATGGTGTCCACCCGGTGGGGAGGGACGCCCGGTCCGTCATCGGAGACCTCCACGTGCACGTCGTCCCCCTCGATGTGCCAGCTGACGCGAATGTCGGACCCGCCGTGACGGGCCGCGTTCGTGAGGAGGTTGCGGATGATCTGACGGAACCGAAGGCTGTCGGCGGTCACACGACAGTCTGCCCCGCGGACCACCGGGCGCAGCTCCTCGCCCAGCGACTCGCTCGCGGCCTCCACCGCCTCGCGGACTCCGATGGGCTCGACGGCGATCCGCAGCGTGCCACTTTCGGCCCTCGCCGCCACCAGCAGATCGTCGACCAACTCGGTCACTTCGATCGCCTGCCGGCCAATGAGACCGGAGAACTCCACGATCTCGTCCGCCGACAGCGAGCCGACCTCGGTGCTCAAGGTGGTGGCCAGCCCGACGATGGCGGTGAGCGGGGTGCGGATCTCGTGGCTGACGGCGGCGACGAACTCGGCTCGGGTGGCATGGGCCCGGCGCAGCTCCTCGTTGGACTTGCGCAGGCTCTCAGTGAGGCTGGCCCGGGCCGCGGCGAGGCTCAGGTGGCCGGAGATCAACTCGACGAGGGTGAGATGGCGCACGTTCCAACTGTGCGGCCGCAGTGTGTTGAAGAAGATGAAGGCGTGGAGGCGGCCCTCGGCGACCAGTGGGCAGGAGATGCTGGCCCGGTATCCGGCCTCCGCCAACCGCCGAATGGCGTGGCCCTCCGGCCGGGTGCCGGCATAGGTCGCGAGGTCCGAGATGAGGTACGGCTGGTGTCCCTCGGGGAGCGGAAACGCCTCGAGCGGGACGAAGGAGTCCCCGGGCTCGAACACCGCCGGCCCGTCGACGGTGTGGACCCAGGCGACGCGCAGCGTCCGCCCGTCGGAGTCGACGAGGGAGTACTCCATGCGGTCGAACGGGACGAGGGTGTGGAAGTCGGTGGCCAGTACCTCGAGCACCGCGTCGATGCGCTCCCCCGCTGCGAGCTGGCGCGTGAGATCGAGGAGGAGTTCGAGCTCGTGGAGCGTCGGTTCGGAGGGGTTGCGGTTGATCGGTGCGGTCATGTCTGTCTGCGCACTCATGATGGTCGGTCGGGCGGGAGGATACGACCCGTCTGTTCGCCCGGTTTTCCCCGATACCATGGAAAAGGCCCATGTCGGGTGATTCCTCCGCTCCGTTCCGGAACGTCGCGCTCATCGCGCATGTCGATCACGGGAAGACCACGCTCGTCGATGCCCTCTTGCGGGCGGCGGGTGTCTTTGCCGCGCACGAAACGTTGGTGGATCGGGTGATGGACTCGAGCGACCAGGAGCGCGAACGAGGCATCACCATCCTCGCCAAGGCCGCAGCCATCGAGTGGCGGGGCGTGAAGATCAACCTCGTCGACACGCCGGGCCATGCCGACTTCGGGGGCGAGGTGGAACGAGCGCTGACGCTCGTGGACGGCGTGCTGCTGCTGGTCGATGCGGCCGAGGGCCCGATGCCGCAGACCCGCTACGTGCTCTCGAAGGCAATCGCGCTCGAGCTGCCGGCAGTGGTCGTCGTCAACAAGGTCGACCGGGCCGATGCCAGGGTCGACGAAGTCGTCGATGAGATCTACGAGCTTTTCTTCGATCTCGAGGTTCCCGTGGAGCATGTCGACTTTCCGGTGTTCAGCACGATTGCCCGGGAAGGCCGCGCCATCGCCGGTTTGGGGATTCCGCCCCCGGAGGCGGACCTGGCTCCGCTGCTCGACGCGATCGTCGCCACGGTGCCACCGCCCACCGGCGACCCCGCCGCCCCGCTCCAGGCGTTGGTGACCAACCTCGATGCCTCCGACTATCTGGGCCGGCTGGCCATCGGCCGCATCGTGCAGGGCACCTTGACGGCCGGATCCACGGTGGCGCTGTGCCATGCCGACCAGGACGAACCGCCGCTGAAGCGCCGCCTCACCCATCTCCTGTCGTTCGCGGGGCTGGGACGAGTGGAGGTGGAGAGCCTGCGGGCCGGGGACCTGTTCATCGTCGCCGGCTTCCCCGAGGTCGAGATCGGGGACACGATCGCCGATCCCACGAACCCGGTGCCATTGCCCAGGGTCACGGTCGACGAACCGGTCCTGCGCATGACATTCGGGGTGAACACCTCGCCCCTGGCAGGGAAGGACGGGACCAAGCTCACTTCGCGCCAGATCCGCGAGCGGCTCGAGCGGGAAGTGCTCGGCAACGTGTCGATCCGCATCGGTCCGACCAACTCACCGGAGGTCATCGAGGTGGCAGGTCGCGGCGAGCTGCAGTTGGCTGTGCTCATCGAGTCGATGCGGCGGGAGGGCTTCGAACTGCAGGTGAGCCGTCCGGAGGTCGTCCTGCGTGAGATCGACGGGAAGCCGCACGAACCGGTCGAGCGAGCGGTCATCGACGTGCCGGAAGAGTACGTCGGGACGGTCAGCCAGGCAGTGGCGCCCCGCAAGGGTCACGTGACCGATCTACGTCCGGGAGATCGCGGCCGGACGATCGTGACGGTGGTCGCCCCCGCCCGGGGTCTGCTCGGGTTCCGGTCCCTGATGATGACGGCCACCCGCGGCACGGCGCTGGTGCATCAGCACCACGACGGCTGGATGCCGTGGGCCGGAGAGCTCCCCCACCGTGCCGGAGGCGCCATCGTCTCGGACCGGCGTGGCGAGTCGACCGCGTTCGCGCTCGACAACCTGCAGAAGCGCGGGGAGTTGTTCGTCGGACCCGGTGAGGCCGTGTATCAGGGGATGATCATCGGAGAGGCCTCCCGCCCCCACGAGATGACGGCGAATCCCGCCAAGGGCAAGCAGCTCACCAACGTGCGGGCGGCGTCGTCCGACGATGCCATCAAGCTGGTCCCACCCCGGCGGCTGACGCTCGAAACCGCCATCGAATGGATCGCCGACGACGAGCTGGTCGAGGTGACCCCCAGTCAGATCAGGGTGCGCAAGCGCCACCTCACCGAGAGCGATCGGAAACTGGCCGCGAAGAAGTAGTCCAGATTGCGTTGGCAGGTTTGCCGCGAGGGCTCTAGATTGCGGGCGGTCAGGATGCAGAGACGGTGGCTTCGCTCGACGGGTTCCGCTTTGGCCGGACAAGGAACGATCTAGGAGATCAAGTGAAGCTATACGTGGGCAACCTGCCCTTCTCGACCTCCTCGGAGGATCTGTCACGCATGTTCGCCTCCCATGGCGCCGTGGAATCGGCCGAAGTGGTGGTGGATCGCGACACCGGCCGTTCGCGCGGCTTCGGGTTCGTGGAGATGGGAGACGAGGACGCACGTCGTGCCATCGAAGAACTCGACGGCAGCGACATCGGCGGACGCCGTCTCACCGTCAACGAGGCTCGTCCCCGCCAGCCGCGAGGCGGTACGGCCAGATACTCGCCGGGCCGCCGTGGATGAGCACGACGAGCGGAGCCGCCGTCGTGCGCACGGCGCCGACCGGGTGTAC
>CAZCRP010000206.1:0-5347 GCA_964501055.1 uncultured Acidimicrobiaceae bacterium | reverse complement strand
GGATCAGGCGTCGAACGGGATGCGGCGGCGCACCGATCTCGCCATCCTGCTGATGCGCACCCCCGAACTCGTCCTGCTCGACGAAGCCCACGCCGGGCTCGACGCCGCCGCCGACGCCATCGTCGGCGCCATCGTCGAACGAACCGTGCGCGGTGGGGGTGGGGTCGTCATGGTCTCCCACGACACACCCCGCCTCCGCCAGGAGACCGACGTCCTCGTCGAGCTGACGGGAGACCCGGCGTGACGTTCTGGCGTCAGACCCGGGCCATCGCCCGCCGCGACCTGGTGGTCGAGAGCCGATCGCGGGAAACAGTGGCGGTCGTGCTCCCGTTCGCGGCGGCCGCCGTGTTCGTGGTTCCGTTCGCCACCGATGCCCTCGCCGTCCGGCTCGCGACACTCGCCTTCCCCGTCTACTGGCTGGTGGCGCTGCTCTTCGGGATGCAGGTGGCGTTGCGCCAGACCGCCGGCGAGACGCTGGCACAGCGGCGGCAGCTGGCGATGTTGGGGGTCGATCCGGTGGCTCGCTTCACCGGACGGGTCATCTCGGCGGCGGTCCTCATCACGGCGGTGCTGATCGTGACAGCTCCGTTGGTGTTCCTGTTCTATGCGCCCGATCCGATCCCCCGCCCGTGGTTCATGGTCCCGGTGCTGGTCCTCTTCGCCCTCGGCCTCGCCATGCTCGCCACCCTGGCGGGTGACGTCACCACCGGGCTGGCCACCCGGACCACGCTCGCGCCGCTGCTCGTGGTGCCGGTGTCTGTCCCCTTGTTGCTCGGTGCCTCCCAAGCGCTGGAATCGCTTGTTCGCGGCGGAACTACCCTTCCCTGGGTATTGCTGCTGGTCGTGACGGACCTGGCCCTGGCCGTGACCGCGGTGGTCACCGCCCCATCGCTGGAGGAATCGAACACATGAACCGATCGATCGCGAGAGCCGCGCTCGGTTCGCTCGCGCTGGTCGGCGTCGCCGGCGGGCTGTGGCTGGCGTTCACCTCCTCACCTGACGTCTTCCAGGGCGATTTCGTGCGCATCATGTACGTGCACGTGCCGGGCTCATGGCTCGCCTTTCTCGCGTTCGGGGTCACCGCCTTCGCTTCCATCGGCTGGTTGATCTCCAAGCGGATGGGCTTCGACCGGGTGGCGGAGGCGTCGGCCGAGATCGGGGTGCTCTTCACGGCCGTCTCGCTCTTCACCGGGATGCTGTGGGGGCGGCCCGTGTGGGGGACGTTCTGGGACTGGGGCGATCCGCGTATGGCGTCGACCGCCCTGATGTTCTTCGTGTACCTCGGGTATCTGGCGCTGCGACGGGCGACACCCGATCCGACCGCCCGCGCCCGACGCGCGGCCATCCTCGGCACAATCGCCGTCGTCCAGGTGCCGCTCGTCTACTTCTCGGTGACGCTGTGGCGGTCGCTGCACCAGGGCATGACGGTGCGTCCCGACGGGATCTCGATGGACGCCACGATGGTCACCGCCCTGCTCGCCAACCTCGCCGCCTTCACCCTTCTCTACGTGTACCTGATGGTGGAGAGGGTTCGCCTCGCCCGCCTGGAAGCAGCAGCCGTGGTGGTCGAATCCGAGCTCGCCGGCAGGGCAGTCGTCGAACCCGATCTCGAGGGACTCGCATGAGCGAAGGCTTCGTCTGGGCGTCGTATCTCGTCACCTACGGCCTCGTCGCCGGTTACGCCGCCACGGTGTGGAACCGGATCCGCAGCCATCATCGGCGGCGTCCCGACCACCAGTCGTGACCACCCATCGCTGGTTCCTCGTCCCGGCGATGGTCGGCATCGCCGTCGCGTCGGTCTTCTTGGTGAGGGCGGCCGGGGAGGCGTCCGTGTACTACCTCTACGCATCGGAGGCGGTCGAGAGGCGGGCGGACTTCCCCGACCACCAGCGGTTCCGCATCGCCGGCAACGTGGTGCCCGGCACCTTGGTCGAGGGAATCGGCATCTCCACCTTCGACATCTCCGACGGGCTCGCCACCGTGACGATCCGCCTCGTGTCGCTTCCTCCCCCGCTGTTCCAAGAAGAGGTCGAAGTCCTGCTGGAAGGGGCGTGGACGGGTGAGGTGTTCGAGGCGGACGAGGCGCTGATCCGTCACGAGGCCGAGTACCAGGCTCCGCCCACGGGGAACGCGCCCGACCCGGACACCGGCTGATGCTGGCGCTGGTGGGCATCGCCTCGGTGGCCGTGGCGTTCGGGGCGGCCGTGGTCCTGACCGTCAACGGGGTGCGGGCAGCGAGGTCGCCCGCCGGCCCCGACCTCGCCCGTCCCGCTCGGGTGCTGCTGTGGGCGTCGGTGGCATCGATGGTCGTCCTCCAGATCGGACTCCAGGTCGACGACTTCACCCTGACCTACCTCGCCAACAACCATTCGTCGACCACCCCGTTCCCCTTCGATGTGGCGACGGCCTGGGCCGCATTGGAAGGGTCGATCGTGCTGTGGGGCATCGTGCTCGCCGGCTTCACGTGGGCGGTGGTGCGTGACCATCGAGGCGGCTCGGATCCCCTCGGGGCGGGAGCGGCCGCCGTGATGGGGGCGGTGGCGGTCTTCTTCTTCGGGCTGATGCTGACGGTGTCCAACCCGTTCGAGACGTGCACAGCCGTCGCCGAGGGCGTGCGGCGCTGCCTGGAGTCATCCCCGCTGCCGCTCGTCGGCGCGGTGGCACCGGTGGACGGGGCCGGTCCCAACCCGCTCCTCCAGAACCACCTGCTGATGGCGGTCCACCCGCCGATGTTGTATGTGGGCTATGTGGGGCTGACCGTCCCCTTCGCCTACGCCATCTCGGCGCTGGCGCAGCGCATCACCGGTCCGGCCTGGCTCGACCGCTCGAAGCGGTGGACGCTGGTCGCCTGGAGCTTCCTCACCCTCGGGATCGTGCTCGGAGGATGGTGGGCGTACGAAGTGCTGTCGTGGGGTGGCTACTGGGCGTGGGACCCGGTCGAGAACGCCTCGTTCATGCCGTGGCTGGTGGCCACTGCCTTCCTCCACTCGGCACTGGTCCAACGCCGCCGCGGGATGCTCCAGTCCTGGAACTTCGTGCTGGTCATCGCCGCCTTCGCCCTCACCATCCTGGGGACGTTCCTCACCCGCTCCGGCACGATCGCCTCGGTTCACTCCTTCACCCAGTCGGCGATCGGTCCGGTGCTGCTGGCATTCCTCGTGGTGGTGCTGGTCGGCTCGTTCGGGCTGTTCGCCATGCGGGCGAACGACGTCGCGCAGCCGTCGCGGCTCGAATCCCTCTCCAGCCGGGAAGGGGCGTTCCTCTACAACAATCTCGTGCTGACCGTCTACGCCTTCGTGGTGCTGGTGGGAACGATCTACCCGCTGTTCCTGGAAGCCCTCGTGGGGTCGACGGTGCGCGTGGGAGAGCCCTTCTACAACCGCCTGGCGGTTCCGCTCAGCTTCGGCCTGCTGCTCGGCATGGGGGTCGGGCCGGTGATGCCGTGGCGGGTGGCCCGTCCCGACCTCGTGTGGTCGCGCATCCATGGCCCGTTGCAGGTCGCGCTCGCCGCCGGCGCCATCACCGTGATCGCCACGACCACCATCGGATGGGTGGTGCTGGCCGTCGTGATCTGCACCTTCGTCATCGCGGTGATCATCCGGCATCTGCTCTCCCAGGCCCACCACGCCGCCGCCGCCCGCGGCACCGGCGTCGGGCGCGAGGCGCGCCGCCTGTTCACCCGCGACCCCGGCTACTGGGGCGGCCAGGTCTCCCACCTGGGCGTGGCGGTGCTCACGCTCGGGATCGCCTTCGCCTCCAATCTGGCGGTCCACGACCAGGTCACGATGCGTCCCGGCGACGTCGTCCGCTTCGACGGCTGGGAAGTGCGGTACGACACCCCCTTCACCCGCAGCGAAGCGAATCGAACCATCGTCGGAGTCCGCCTCGCCGTCTCCCGCGACGGCACGCCCGTCACCACCCTGTCGCCCCGGCTCGCCACCTTCTCCAACTCCGCCCAGGCCATCCTGACACCATCGGTGCACACGACCTTGACCGGTGACCTCTACACGACGCTGCGCACCATCGATCCCGGCTCCCGGGAGGTGATCGTGTCCCTCGACTCCTCCCCCATGCAGTGGCTGCTGTGGCTCGGCGGGCTGGTGACGGCCGGCGGGGGGTTCATCGCTCTGCGCGCCCGCCTTCCCTCCCGGGTCGAGGAGCCCAGCGATGCCTGAACGATGGATCGCCCGCCTGCGGGTGGCGGTGACACTCGGCCTCGCCGTCTTCGTGGCACTCGCCACGTTCACCGCCGACCCGCCGGAGGAGGATCGCGCCCGCCAGATCGGCTCGTTGATCCGCTGCCCGTCGTGCCAGGGGGAGTCCATCGCTGCCTCCCCCGCTCCCCTGGCCGAGGACATGATGGCGCTGGTGCGCCTCCGCATCGACGAAGGCTGGAGCGACGAACAGATCATCGACGAGTTGATCGCCTCGTACTCGGGCTCTCAGCTCTTGGATCCGCCGCTGACGCTCGAGACGGCCGCCCTGTGGGTCATACCCGCCCTCGTGGCCGGGGTGGGGATCGCCGCCGGGCTGGCGAGGTCCCGCCGCATCGGCGGCCGCGGCCAGGGGTTCCCGACGTGAGTTCGCGCCGCGAACAGATCGACCAGGCCCGGCTCGATCTGGAGGAGTTGGAGGACCAGATCGCCTCCGGTGAGATCGACCCCGGGACCGGTGCCCGGCTGCGCGCGACATACCGGGAGGAGATCGACCGAGCCAGCCGGCTGGTCGAGGATCCTCCCTCCGCTCCGTCCCGTTCTCGGACCCGCCTCGCGGTCGGGGCGGTGGTGCTGCTGGCAGGCGTCGCCGTCACCATGGTCGTGCTGTCCCAGACTCTGGAGCCCGACCCCGACCGGGCGCTGCAAGGCATCGCCGCCAGCGGCACCTTCGACCCGGCGGACTACTCCGACGAGACGCTCGAAGCGGTGGTCGCCGCCTACGCAGACGACCCGACGGTCGCCGACCAACTCCCGTACATGCGCTTCGCCCTCGCCGAGCGCTACTTCGAGCGCAGCGATTTCCAGCGCGCGTTCGCCCACTACGAGGCGATCCTGGGCGGAGATCCTCCCGCCGATCTCTTCGCCGGGACGATGACCCGCATTGCCTGGATCACATTCGTCGGCAACGGCGAGGTCGAGCTCTCGCTGCAGGTGATCGACCGGGCGCTGGGCGCCGCTCCCGGCTCGACCGAGGCCCGCTACGTCAAGGGCCAGATCCTGTGGTGCGGGGCGGGCGACGCCGCCGCGGCCGCCGAGCTGTTCGAGCAGGTGCTCGGCTCCGATCAGCTCGATCCCGCCACCCGCACCCAAGTCGAGCGCGATCTCGCCGCGGCCGCCGCCGGGGAGTCGTG
>CAZCRP010000205.1:0-5348 GCA_964501055.1 uncultured Acidimicrobiaceae bacterium | reverse complement strand
CGTCAAAGTTGCCTCCAACTCGTCGGCGATCGCGCCGAGGCCGTCCAGCCGGCCGGTCGCGGCCGCGTGCCAGACCAGCGGGTCCACGTCTCGTTCCCCCTGGCGGAGATCGTTTAGCATCTCCTGGGCCGAATCGGTGCGCATCCCGGTGAGGAAGTCGGTGATGCCGGCCCCGAGAATCCCTCCTTCGAGGGCGCGGATGGAACCGAGGTTCGTCCTCGCCTCCTGCTCGAACAGGAACAGGCGAATGAGTTCGTCCTGGCTGATCCGATGATCGTCGGTCAGATACTCCACCACGACGTCGCGCTGGCTGGCCAGCGCCTCTTCGGCAGCCATCACGCGGACGAGGGCGCGGATGCGTGACATCAACGTGGAGTCGGCGGCAATGACCTCCATCCGCCTGGCGGCCGCCGACAGCACCTCGACGACTCCCGAATAGGCTGCGACCGCCGACTCCTCACCCAGGCGGAGGGAAGCGGTGCGCAACTCGGGGAGCGTCGAGAAGCTCTCTCGGAGGTCGGGCAGCGTGGGCGGCCCGGCCGCCTCGAGCACGTCCCGGTGCATCCGCCATCCCTGGTCGAGGCGCTCCAGCGATTCGTCGGTGGCGTCATGGGAGTCCCGGTAGGCGAGGCGGGCATCGATCGACCTCTCCGTGAGCCACACCTCGGCCATCGTCCGCTCGTGCTGGAGGGCCACGATCGACCGGCGGAGGAGCACCGTCGCATCGGAGGCGATCTCTGCTGTCGCAGCCATCGATTCGGCCCGCTCGGCATTCCGGATGCCGAGCACCGTGACGACCAGCACTCCGGCGACGGTCAGTCCGGCAAAGACGACCGTGATCCAGACCTGACCGAGGTTCCGGCCGGCCGGAGCGGGCGGGGTCCGGCGACGGGTGCGTGCTGCGGTCCCTCCGTCGATCACTTCGCAACGCTACCCGGGCCGGCGGCCGCTGGGGGCGGATCGAATCAGGGTCAGGCGAGCGCGGCGACGCTCGTCTCGAAGTAGACGGAGAGGTCCCGAAACGAGGCCACGCCGACCGGGCGCCCCGACTCACCCAGGAGCGGGATGTGCGAGAAGCCTCTGCTTGCCATCTGTGAGATCGCGGCGGCGATGGAAGACCGAGCCGAGAGCGCAACGGGTTCGGGCGTCATGACTTCGGCGACGCTGACCGCCGATAGGTCGGCGTCGTCGCACCCGAATCTGGTGAGGAGGTCGAACTCGGTGAGCACGCCCACCAGGTTCTCCCGCTCGTCGACCACGAACATCGATCCGATCGCGCGGGAACGCATCTGATGGATCACGACGTCGAGCGTCTCGTCGCTGACGACGGTGATCGCAGCACTCGTGTTGATTCCGGTGAAGTCGACGTGCAAAAAGCCGTGGCGCACACCCGGCTCGGAGGTGTCGCCCGTCTTGGTCGCCACGATGTCGGCGATGAGACGCATCACCGTGTAGTAGGACAGGTTGCCGAACAACGTGTCGCCGTCGAGTACCGGGACGCTGCGCACCCACCAGCGGTTCATCACCGCCAACCCGTCTGCCACCGACTGCCCGACATCGATGGTCTGCACCGGCGTCGACATCTGATCGGTGACCGGGCGCGGCCACGTCGCGGGTCGCGCCACCACCCGCATCAAGAAGTCACGCTGGGTGAACACGCCCACCAGTTCGTCGTCGGTCGTGACACACGCGCACGACTCCCGCGCCCCCGCCATGGCGTCGACGGTGGCGGCCACCGAGGTGTCGGCGGTGACGACGACGTAGCGGGAGAGGTCGAGGCTGGACGCCTTGGTGCGGTCGAGAGTCTCTGAGATGGTCACGGTGAATCCTTCGGTCGCCGACCGCCTCTGAACCTACCCGACGCGCCGCGAACGGCATCATCGGCCGCAGGTTGCGGCGATCCTCAGAGTCTGCGAACCACCGCTGGGAGATCATCGAGAGAGGGGAACCATCCTTTGCGCACCGGCTTTACCCGAATGCGGGCGTCGACCACCCGCACGCCTTCTCCCGGTTCCAGCACCATCACCGGATTCATGTCCATCTCGGTGATCTCGGGGATCGCCGTGACCATGGCCGACACCCGGAGCAGGGTCTCGATGACGGCGTCGATGTCGCCTGGCGGTAGCCCCCGGTATCCGTCGAGCAGCCGGGCGCCCTTGATCTCCCGCACGATCTCGGCCGCGTCGACGTCGGTGAGCGGGTTGAGGCGGAACGCCACGTCCTTGAGCAACTCGACGTAGATTCCACCCAGGCCGTAGACGATGAGCGGACCGAAGTTCGGATCCTCCGTCACACCGATGAGCACCTCGTGGCCGCCCACGATCATCTCCTGCACGAGCACGCCCTCGTACTCCGGCACCGCGGCCGTCACAGACTCGAAACCGGCTCGGATCTCCTCCGCGGTGCCGAGATCCAGCAGCACCCCGCCGACGTCCGACTTGTGGAGGGCTGACTCGGAGACGACCTTGAGCACCACGCGACCGCCGAGGTCGGCGGCGATCGAGACCGCCTCGTCGGCGGTCCTCGCCAGCCCGGACCGGGGGAGTCGGATCCCGAACGCGCCCACCAGCCGGTCGACTTCCTCTGGCTCGAGCCACCCGCCGGGCTCACCGGTGCGCAGCAGCGCCGAGTCCACCACCGACCGGGCGGCGAGCGGATCGGTTCCTTCGAGGATCGGTACCGTGCCGGGGTCGCGCAGCAGCCATTCGCCGTAGCGCATCGACCTGGCCAGCGCCAGAGCGGCGGACTCGGGGAAGGCGTACGTGGGCACGGTCACGTGTTCGGATCGCAACAGCTGGCTCACCTCTTCAGACTGCATGAACACCGAGAGCAGGGTGGTCGGGCCCTTGTACGCCTCGGCGACCGCCCGCACGGCGGCGGCCACCTGTGCCATCCCGGCAGCCGAGGTGGGGACGTAGATGACCAGCAGCGCGTCGACCTCCCCGCTCTCGAGGATGGCCGACACCGAAAGGGCGAACTGATCTGCGGACGCGCCGGCGATCATGTCCACCGGGTTGCGGGCGGAGGCCTCGGCCGGGAGTTCCGCTGCGATCCGGCGCTGGACCGCCTCGCTCAGTTCCGGAATCACCAGCCCCTGCGCCTCGAGGGCGTCGGCGGCGAGGATGCCGGGTCCACCCGCATTGGTGACGATGCCCACCCGCCTGCCAAGCGGAACGGGTTGGGACGAGAGCAGGGCCGCCACCGCGAAGAGCTCCTCGAGGGTGTCCACCCGGATGACGCCGCTCTGACGGAAGAGGGCATCGACGGCCACGTCCAGCGATGCGAGCGCGCCGGTATGGGAAGTCGCCGCCCTGCTCCCCGAACCCGACCGGCCCGACTTCACCGCCACGATCGGCTTCTTGCGGGCGACCCGCGGGGCGATGCGAGCGAAGCGACGCGGCGAACCGAACGACTCGAGATACAGGAGAATCACGTCGGTCTGCGGATCGTCCTCCCATGCCATCAGCAGGTCGTTACCCGAGACATCCGCCTTGTTGCCCACCGACACGAACTGGCTGATCCCGAGTCCGGTCCGTTCGGCGTGCTGCAGGATGGCGATACCGAGGGCACCGGACTGCGAAGACATGGCGATGTTCCCTGCCGGCGGATACACCGGGGCGAAAGTCCCGTTCATGTTCACGGCGGGCGCCGTGTTGAGCAGGCCCATGCAGTTGGGGCCGACCATGCGCATACCGGCGTCGCGGACGAGTTCGAGCAGGTCGCGCTCCAGGGCGGCACCGGCTTCGCTGACCTCGGAGAAGCCCGCCGAGATGACGACCAGGCCACGGACGTCGGCTTCGTCACACTCCCGCACCACGTCCATCACCTGCTGTGCGGGGACGACGATGAAGGCCAGATCGACCTCGTCCGGCACGTCCTTGACCGAAGGATAGGCGCGCACTGCGTTCACGACCTGGGCGGTGGGATTCACCGGGTAGAGCGCGCCGCGGAAGCCCGAGTGGAGCAGGTTGCGGAACAGGGTGTTGCCGATCGAGCCCTCCCGCGTGCTGGCGCCGATGACGGCGATCGTGCGTGGGAAGAGCAGGGGCAGGACCGACGCCGTCACGGCCCGCTTCTCACGCTCCTCGGCTCTGGCGCGGGCGTCCTCGGTGTAGGCGACGGGGAAGTCGACGGTGAAGATCCCATCATCGATCGTGCGTTTCAACTCGTAGCCCGAGTTCCGGAACACCCGCATCATCTGCACGTTCTCGGGGAGCACGAAGGCGCGGAATCCGGTGATGCCGTGGTCGCGGGCGTACGCGGTAATGAGTTGGAGCAACGAGGTGCCGATGCCGTGGCCCTGCATATCGTCGGTGACCGAGAACGCCACCTCGGCCTGGGTGGGCTCGTCCTCCTCCGTGTCGTACCGGGCGACGCCGACCATGCGGCCGTCGTGCAGCGCGATCAGCGCCATGCGGGAGGCGTAGTCGACGGTGGTGAAGTACTCGACCTCTTCGGGCGGGAGCGACGTCTTCACCCGGAAGAATCGGTAGTAGCGGCTCTCGGGTCCGAGCCTCTCGAAGAAGTCGACGAGCAGCTCCCCGTCGTCGGGCGTGATGGGTCGCACCCGCACCGTCTCCCCGCTGCGGGTGACGATGTCGAGCTCGTATTCGGAGGGATACCCGGCCACGCCCCGCAACATAACCCCCCTCCCCCCACCGCCGAGCCGAATCGCGTTCTTAGCGGGGCAGCGCGTCAGAATCGACGCGCGACGCAGACGAGAACGCCCTACGGGCCGCGGTAGGAGGTTCGCCGACGGGCGGCCGACCCAGTTCTGGTCTGCGCGGCGCGTCGAAAACGACGCGCCGCCCCGCTAAAAAGCCAGGTCCTCGGCGGCGGTCTCGGCACGGGTGGCGTCGGAGTCGGTGAGGATGTGGGTCGAGTAGCGGGCCTCCTCGAACACCGCCGTCACCGTGGCAAAGCGCGGGTCGGCTGTCCGACCGGCGAACTCGCGCGGTGTTTCCGGATAGCGGGGCGGTCCATGGCGCCCCGCCACCACGTCGACAGCCGTCCGGTACGCAGACGCGATCCGACGCCGGATCGGGTCGTCCGGCTCCCACCAACCGCCTGCCCGGCGCGGGGCCGTGGCAGATGCCTGCACTCCGTTGCTGCGTGAGCCACCCAGCAGGCGACGGAAGACGGCCAGCAGGCGAGCGGCCATGGCCACCAGCGCCCGCCACACCAGCCGCAGCACCTCGCGCCACCCGACCGCACCCTCGCTCTCCTGAGCCTGTTCGGCGCGGCGATGGAGGCCGCGGTAGATCACCGAGGCGAAGACCAGGGCGAGAAAGCCCCACAGCGCCACCTCGCCCACCCACGGAGCCACGGGCTCGGCGAGCTCGAACGAC
>CAZCRP010000204.1:0-5357 GCA_964501055.1 uncultured Acidimicrobiaceae bacterium | reverse complement strand
GCCGTGCCTGTGGTCATCGGGGAAGCTCACCTGCGACGTCATGTCTTCGAACGAGCGTCGCAATCGGTCCATGTCAGCGGGTGTCGAAGATCGTACCGGCCGCCCGTTTCTCGCTCGCGAGGACTAGGTTTCTGATCATGACCGAGTTCGTCGTGAGACTCGCCAACCGGCCAGGCTCACTCGCCCGGCTGACCGAACTTCTCGCCGGGGCAGGGGTCAACATCGACGCGCTGGCCGCCTGGGGCGAGAACGGTGACGGTGTCGTGAGGCTGATCGTCGATCAACCGGCGGCCTGCGCCCGCGTCCTCGACGAGGCCGGCCTCGGCTACGAAGAGCGGACAGTGCTGGCTGCGCTGCTCGAGAACCGTCCCGGGGCGCTGGCTCGAGTGGCCAGAGCGCTGGCCGACGCCGCGATCAACATCGAGGCGATCTTCATCCTCGGCACGCGACCGGACGGGCTGGAAGTGGCCATCGCGGTCGACGATCCCGACGCGGCCCAGCCGATGCTGCCGGTCCGCGGCTCACTCGCCGACGTCTGAGAGGCGCGTCCCGCGGGCGGAGAGAGTCACCAACGCCCCGCCGATCGATCGTCTGCCCAACTCCAGACTCCCCCTAACCTGCCGCCGATATGCGCGCAGCTGCCCTCGTCACCGCTCTCGCGCTCGTTGCGGCCGCGTGCGGTAACGACGACGCGGCGGATTCCACCACCACCTCGCTCGTCACGACCACCACCGTCCGCGTCACGACCACCACCACGACCCGCCCCACCACCACGACCACGATCGACGATCGGGCACGCTCGCCCCTCACAGGCGCTCCGGTCGATGACGAGGAGCTGCTCGACAGGCGCCCGCTGGTGATCAAGATCGACAACCACCCCGCCGCTCGGCCGCAGTCAGGGCTGCCGCACGCCGACGTCGTCGTGGAACTCCCCGTCGAAGGCATCACCCGGCTGGTGGGTGTGTTCCACAGCGAGGATGTCGAAGAGGTCGGCCCGATCCGCTCGATGCGTCCGACCGACTGGCAGGTGGCTCTGCTCTTCGGCGGCCCGCTCGTGATGTCGGGAGGGCAGAACTGGGTGCTCGCCAGGAACCGTGACAACGGCGCAGATCTGATCGGGGACGTGGGCCGGCCGGTGACCTTCCGCCTCCGCTCGCGCGCCGCCCCCCACAACCTGTACGGCGACACGGTCGCCATGCGCGAGCTCGCCGACCAGCGCGGGTATGCCGACGATGCTCCCGAGCCCATCTGGGAACTGGGGGACATGCCGACGACGGCCAGCCGCGCCACCGACATCCGGCTTCGGTTCTCGAGCTCGCTGATCGCCGACTGGCAGTGGACCGGGACCGTGTACGAGCGCTCGACCAACGGCGTCTCCCACGAATGGATCGACCGCGACGGAGAGGCGAGCCAGGTCACGGCGGAGGTGCTCGTCGTTCTGCAGGTGCGAACGTATCTCGCCCAGCCGCCTCCCGGAGGTGGCCCGGCGCGGGCGGTGGAGTCGATCGGCGACGGTGCCGCCTGGATCTTCGCCCACGGGAGAGTCGTCGAGGGATCATGGTCCCGCCCCAGCGGCGACTCCGGCTTCGAACTGACCACCGAGGACGGCGACACGATGTTCGTCCCGGCCGGCAAGCCCTGGGTGTCGTTCTTCCCCGAAGGCGAACGCCCGGAGTGGTCGTGATCGACGCCGGGACGATCGTCTCGGAGATCCTGCACTCCGATCGCAGCGTCCGCGACACGGTGGCCGGGGCTCTGACGCTCGCCCGCGCCCAGCAGGACCGACTCAACGTCAACGTGCTCATCGACGAGGAGCGGGCGCTGGAGCGGGCGGAGCAGTTGGACGCCATGGTCGAAGGAGGCAAGAGCCCGGGACCGATGACCGGAGTGCCGGTCGCCCTGAAGGATCTCATCGACCACGAGGGGCGGATCACGAGCTGCGGGTCGTCGTTCTACCGGCACGAAGCCACGGCCTCGGCCGAGGTGGTCCGCCGACTGGAGGCGGCAGGGGCGGTGATCGTGTCCCGCACGGTGCTCCACGAGTTCGCCTACGGGTTCAGCTCGGAGAACCACTGGACAGGTCCTGTCCGCAACCCACACGATCCGCGCCTCTCATGCGGCGGCTCCTCTGGCGGCTCGGCGGCGGCCGTGGCAGCAGGTCAGGTCCCGATCGGCATCGGCACCGATACCGGGGGCTCGGTGCGGGTGCCCGCGGCACTGTGCGGGATCTATGGGCTGAAGGTGACCCACGGACGCATCCCGCTCAGCGGTGTCTTCCCGCTCGCCCCGTCCGTCGACACGGTCGGTCCGCTGGCAGGAACGGTTGCCGACCTGGCGCTGGCGTACTCGGTGCTGGCCGGTTATCACCGGGAGGACCCCTGGTCGTGGCCGGCTCCGGTGGTGGCCGGCTCGGCCTCGCGCCCCGACCTGCGCGGCCTCCGCTTCGGTGTCCCCGTCCCGTGGGTCGATTCCCAGCCGGTGTCCGAAGCGGTGGCGGACGCCTTCACGTCCGCCATTGGCCACCTGCGGGAGTTGGGAGCGGTCGTCGAGGAGTTCGAGGACGACACCCTCGACAACCGCCAGGAGATCATGCCGCTGGCAGGCGGGGAGATCGCCAACGTCCACCGCCGGTGGGTCACTGAAGGCCGGGAGTACGGCCCCGAAGTGGCGGCCCGTCTCGCGACCGCGCTGCAGGTCTCCGGCGACGACTACATCCGCGCCATGGAGTGGAGGGCGCTGGCCCGACAACGAGCGGCGGCGGCGTTCGGCTCATTCGACTTCCTGGTGACGCCCACGACCGGGACGACCCGCAAGCAGATCGGCGTCGACACGGTATCGACCACCGAAGGCGAACTCCCCTACCGGCCGGTGCTCTCGTGCTTCACCGCCCTCGTCAACCACCTGGGATGCCCGGCGATCGCCGGTCCGCTGCCAGGAGGGGCCCCGCCCCCGTCGCTGCAATTCATCGGGGCGCCGTGGTCCGAGCACAGGCTCTTGGAGGTGGCTGCGGTCCTCGAACGCGAAGCCGTGTTTCGGCGTCCGGGGTGAACACTCGGTGAATCACCGGCGTGCCTATGATCGGCGTGCTTTGAAAGCACAGTCGACGGCGGCGCCTCCGTTTCAGATCGGGGCCGCGGACGCCGATGCAACACTCGACGGCCCGGACCGCCGGCCCTGCCCGCCGGTCCGGATCGAGAACCCACAAACGAAGGGCGCCTCCATCCGGCGCGCACAGAACAAGGAAGTGATGGTCCGTGACTGAGGAAACGGCCACTCTCGAACACTCCGCGGACACCGTACAACTCGAACGGGTCGTGATCCGACTCGCAGGTGACTCCGGCGACGGCATGCAGCTCGCCGGGGGGCGGTTCACCGACGCCTCGGCTGCCTTCGGAAACGATCTCGCCACGCTCCCGAGCTTCCCCGCCGAGATCCGGGCCCCCGCCGGCACGCTCCCCGGCGTCAGCTCGTTCCAGGTCCAGATCGCCGACTTCGACATCCTCACGGCCGGCGACCAACCGGACTGCCTGGTGGCGATGAACCCGGCGGCGTTGAAGGCGAATCTCGCCGATCTCAGGGAGAACGGAACCCTGATCGTCAACGAGGAGGCATTCGAGGAGCGAAATCTCGCCAAGGCGGGATACGACTCGAATCCGCTCCGCGACGGATCGCTGGCCGGGTACAAGGTCATCGAGGTTCCGATGGAGCGCCTCACGAAGGAGGCGGTCGCCGAGTCCGGTGTGAGCGGCCGCGACGTGCTCCGATCCAAGAACTTCTTCGCGGTCGGCCTCCTCGCCTGGCTGTTCAACCGTCCCCAGGAGCCGACGCTCGACTGGATCGCCGCCAAGTTCAAGGGCAAGCCCGAGGTGGCCAAGGCCAACGAACTGGCGTTCAGGGCCGGATACACGTTCGGATTCGCCACCGAGGCGACCCGCACCACCTACATGGTCAAGCCCGCCCGATTGGCGCCGGGAACGTACACCCAGATCACCGGTAACACCGCCCTGGCGTGGGGTCTGATCGCGGCGGCCGACGCCGCCAAGCTGCCGCTCTTCTACGGGACGTATCCCATCACCCCCGCCTCCGACATCCTCCACGAGTTGTCGAAACACAAGAACTTCGGGGTGCGCACGTTCCAGGCGGAGGACGAGATCGCGGGGATCGGAGCGGCGATCGGAGCCGCCTTCGGAGGGGCGCTCGCCGTCACCGGCTCGTCCGGACCGGGCATCGCCCTCAAGAGCGAAGCGATGTCGCTCGCCCTGATGACCGAACTCCCTCTCCTGGTCATCAACGTCCAGCGGGGAGGACCGTCGACCGGACTCCCCACCAAGCCAGAGCAATCCGACCTCCTCTTCTCGCTGTTCGGACGCCATGGGGAGTCTCCGCTGCCGGTCGTGGCGGCCGCCTCCCCCTCCGACGCCTTCGACACCGCCATCGAGGCGGCGCGCCTCGCCCTCCGCTACATGACACCGGTGATCCTGCTGTCCGACAACCTGATCGCCAACGGCTCGGAGCCATGGAGGCTGCCCAACCTCGACGAACTCCCAGACATCTCGGTGCCGTTCGCCACCGCCCCGAACGGTCCCGACGGGACGTTTCTGCCCTATGAGCGGGACATCGACACATTCTCCAGGCCGTGGGCGGTGCCGGGCACCCCTGGTCTCGAACACCGGATCGGTGGGCTCGAGAAGGCTGCGGTCACCGGCAACGTGTCCTACGACCCGGAGAATCACCAGCTCATGACCGACACCAGGGCGTGGAAGATCAAGGGCATCGCCCACGACATCGCGCCGGTGGAGGTGATCGGCGACGAAGACGCCGACATCCTCGTGCTCGGCTGGGGGTCCACCCTCGGCGTGATCAGGGCGGCCGCCCGCCGGGTCCGGTTGGCGGGCGGGAAGGTGGCCACCGCTCACCTCCGCCACCTCAATCCGTTCCCGGCCAACCTGGAGGACGTCTTGCGCCGCTACCCGCGGCTGCTCATACCCGAACTGAACACCGGCCAGCTGCGATTCCTCATCCGAGGCACATACCTGCTCCCCGCCGAGGGGATCAACAAGGTGTCGGGGGAGCCGTTCAAGGTGGCCGAGATCGAACAACGCATCCTGGAGATGACCTGATGACCACCTACACCCGCAAGGACTTCCAGACCGACCAGGAGGTGCGCTGGTGCCCTGGCTGCGGCGACTACACCATCCTCGCCTCGGTCCAGAACTACATGGCCACGATGGGCGTCGCCAAGGAGAAGATCGTCTTCGTGTCCGGGATCGGGTGCTCGTCCCGGTTCCCGTATTACATGAACACCTACGGGATGCACTCGATCCACGGTCGCGCCCCCGCGGTCGCGTCCGGGCTCG
>CAZCRP010000203.1:0-5377 GCA_964501055.1 uncultured Acidimicrobiaceae bacterium | reverse complement strand
AGTGGTCGAATCGGCGGAACCCGTGGCACGCTCGCTTGACCTTCATGATGACCGGGTTGAAGCGTTCGGTGGGTCCGTTGGAAGCCCGATGGTGTGATGGTTGAGGATCTTGGTTCGCCACCGGCTCAGGGTGCGGCCGAGAGCTTGGATCTCGGCGACGTCGTCGTGGCGGCAGCCTGTGATGGTCTTGTCGATGAGGGTGGCGGCGTCGGCTGGGTCGTCGACGAGGTAGATGTCACGTACCGATTCTTTCGCCAGCCAGGCTCCGGCCACTTCGTCGTAGGGAGGCCCTCAGCCGGCGAGGCGAAACGAGAAAGAAAGCCAACGGACCCTGCCGCGGTCGTGTGAGTCTCTACCCTTTCCGAAGGCTCTCAGGGTCTGCTTTCCTGCCTTCCCGACTCTCGGGAACCCGGTAGGAGGAGATAGCCGTGTGGCGACGATGCCGAACTGGCGCGGGGACGGATGTCCCTTTCGACCGTCAGGAGGCGGGGGGCGGGTCGGGCGGACCGGCGAGCACCGTAGGGATGTACTCGAGCAACTGGAGCCTGCCGTCGAACGTCCGGCTGGCAGTCATGTCGAGGGCGATATCGGGATAACCGTCGTAGAGCCGGTCATAGCCGGTGCTCCCGGTGATCACCGGGAAGACGACCACCCGGAATCGGTCAACCAGACCCGCCGCGAGGAGCGACCGGCACAAGCTGAGGCTGCCGAGCGTGCGCATCGGGCTGGTGCCTTCCTGCTTCATCGCTGCCACAGCCTCGACCGCGTCCCCATTGACCAGCCGGGTGTTGGCCCACGGCAGCGGATCCCGCAGCGTTGAGGAGAACACCACCTTCGAAGAGTTGGTGAGCTGGTCGGTGGCGGCATCCTCGTCCGCTGTCAGGTCCGATTCCAAGGAGCCGGTTTCAGCGACGAACCCGTACATCAGCCGGTAGGTGTTCGCTCCCATCAAGATGGTGGAGTCGCGTTCGGGCTGCTCGCCGAGCCAGGCGAGATACTCAGGGCCCTGGAGCCCCCACCACCCGGGCCAGCCGTGCGCGGCCGCGTAACCGTCCAATGATGTGATGAAGTCCACTATCAGTTCCTGCATGCTCGCATTCCCCGTAGGGGGCGGATTCGTAGTTGCGTGACGGCGCCGCGCCGAATCTCATCGGTCGCGGCTCGCTACGGGGTCAGCGGCGAGGATGGAGTCGATCTGACCGACGGCCTGCTTCAGGCCCTCTTCCATGCCCATGGCCACGAGCTGCTCCATCGCTTCGAGGCTGGAAAAGACGGCGGTGATCGACATCCGGGTGCGTCCATCGCCGATCGCTTCGATGGTTACGTGGCTCTCGGTGCCAGGCAGGTCGGTGTTCGGGCTGCCGTCGTCGTTGGCGAAACCGTCACGGAAGACGAGGCGATGCGGCGGCTCTACCTCGTCGATCTCCCAGTATCCGCGGGGCTGGTCGCCTTCGGGTCCGGTCATGTGGTATGCGACACGGCCCCCGACGCGCAGGTCATGGGAGTCGACGGTTGCGGGGTAGGTGGGTGGGCCCCACCAGCTTTCCAGCTGGCGCGGATCGGCCCACAGCTGCCACACCCGCTCGGGTGAGGCTTCGAATTCGGCATCGATGGTCAGGGACAGGGCATCGGGGTTCTTGCGGACGGCGGTGACGGTCATTGGTCTACTCCTCGGGGTTCGGGTGGTCGGTGACGAGAACGGTCATGCGGTCGATCCGGATGCGCCACAGTTCTTCGTATTGGTCCAGCAGGCGGCGAGCCATGAGCAGCGCGGCGAGGTTGGTATGGACCACCTTGCGGCGGCCGTCACGCTGTTTGGTGACCAGCCCGGCCCGCTCCAAGACAGCGACGTGCTTCTGTACCGCGGCGAAGCTCATCGGGTAGTGGCCTGCCAGCTCGGCGACCCCCTCGGTGCCGTCGATGGCACGGCGCACAATGTCACGGCGGGTCGTATCGGCTAGGGCGCCGAACATGCGGTCGAAGTCGGGGGGAGCGAGCTGCATTGATACAACCATACGGTTGTATCATGGTGAGGTCAAGTGGGGCGGCGTCCTCGACAGACCAACTTGAACGTCCCGATCAGCGTGGTGGGCGGGCGGAGACACACGCATGCGCGGACCATCTTGGACGCGTCCCCCGGTACGTCGTCCACGTCTTCTAGCCGTGTCAGACGCCGGCAACGGTTCGCTGCGAAATTGAGCACCGCGCGGTCGACGTTCCCCTATCCATCGCGCGTCCATCGCGCGAGAGGGTGGGATGGGAAGGGGAGGAACGCGAAACCCTGTTCTGAACAGGCGATTCGCTCGTGCTCCCAGGTCAGCACGAGCCCCAAGATCGGGCTCATAACCCGAGCGTCGTCAGCTCCGTGCTCCTCTGTGAGGCCGCGGCTGGACAGGGTTGTCGACACTGGGATGACAGGGGTGCGAAAACTCAAAGGTGGCGCTGGCGACGCTTGCCCGACCACCCTGGCCGCTCTATACGTGCCGTTCTCGCTCGGCCTTCTAAGTGGGCGTTATCGCTCGGGATCTGGTGATCGGGGTGCCTGTGGACTCAAGCGGAGGCCTGTTCCCGGAAGTCGACAATCAGCTCAAGACCGAGTGCGTTGGCGGCCCGGTGGAGCGTGTCGAGACTTGGAGTGACTCCCCCTGCTTCGAGGCGTGCGATCGTCGGCTGGGTGGTTTCCATCCGTTCAGCTAGTTCGGTTTGAGTGAGTCCGAGGCGTTCTCTCTCGGCGCGGACTCTTGCTCCGAGCTCAAATGCATCTTTGGACTCCTGATAGCCGCGGCGTCGAGCTCCGGTGTCGCCACGCCGGTTCTTCAAGTCGGTCCAAGTGGTTCCCTTACTCATCTTCGTCCTCCGCGGTATGCCCTTCGGCGATGCACGTTTCCATCGCTCGGACGGCTCGTTCGATCTCGGCTTGTTCTCTTCGTCGCTGCTTGCGGAACACTGTCAACAGGATGATCCGCCGGCCCGTGGTGATGTAATAGGTGATCCGCACCGCATCGCCGGTTGGTCCCAGATAGAACCGCAGCTCCCGTAGCTTGCCCTGAAGCTGGCGGGTATACGGCTCCCCGAGTTGCGATCCTCGATCGGCGAGCAAGTCGATGTAGAACTCGACACGACCGAATTGATCGTCTGGAAGTTCTTCGAGCCACTCGGCGACCTCCGGTTCCGTTTCCACAGTGCCCCATGTCAGATCTACAGACTGTCATACCATGGATGGTATATCAAGGGGGTCGCAAGGTGTCAGTCGGCCAAAGCGAGGCGATCCTGGAAGTGCCGATCCCGGGCGGGATCAGATATCGGCGGTTTCGCTCGGAATCTCCGCCAGCACGCTGCGGGCGAGGATCTCGACGAGGTGTCGGCATCTCGAGACCGCTGTGTCGACGTGGCATCGCTGCCTCGCCCAGTAGGGCAGGATGAGGGCCAACGACGCCGAGCGGCCCCGAAAGTGTCACCGACCTCGTCGGGGCTACCGGGCGTGGCGGGGATCTCCGTGCGCGACTGCTCCCGCCATCGCTTGTAGGAGAGCTTCCGTCTCCGGACCGCGGTCGGGACGCGCGACGGCCTCCCACCTGACGGGGATCGACACACCTTGCAGAGGGACGACCGCGGTCCCGTCGAACGCAGGCTCGAGCGCGATGCGCGGCTGAATTGTGAGTCCTCTGCCGGCCGCCACGAGCCGAAGGGTTGCCCAGATGGACTCGATGAGCACGAACTCGCTCGGATAGACGCTCGCGGGCTGCATGAAGCCGTAGAACTCGTATCCCGGTTGAGGTATCCCCCCTGTGGTCAGGTAGGTCATCTCCTCGATCTCTTCCGGGACGAGAGCTCCCCTATCGGCGGCCGGGTGGTCGGTCGGCACGGCCGCGGCCAGTTCGTCGCGGGCGATGACGAACTCACCCTCTTCCTCGTGATCGGGGATGACGACGATCCCGGCGTCGACGACGTGGCGGGCAACCGCCTCGACGACACCACGGAAGCCGACCCGCACCAAATCGACGCGGAACGGGAAGTGGCCCGTGCCTCCGAAGAGGTCGAACCAGGGAGCGCGATCGAGGAAGTCGAGAGCGAGGCGGACGGACGCAGGAGCAGTGGTCCCCAACCAGCGTGAGATCTCCTCGCCGGAGCGCAGGACGTCCTCGGCGATGGCGGCGGCGTCGGCGAGATGAGACCCCGCCTCCGTGAGGCGCAGCGACCGTCCGCGGGGCTCGGTGAGCGTCACGCCGAGCCTTCGCTCGGCCTCCTTGAGCCGATGACTGGCAGCCGAAGGGCTGATCGACAACAGCTCGGCCGCACGGCCGAGGCTTCCGGTCTCGGATAGTGCCAGCAAAAGCTGGAAGTGGTGGCGGTCAAGACTCATGCACGAATCTCATCAATATACCCGATATTACGCGCTGGACACATGTGAATTGCTCCGACACGATGGCGACATGACCAATGCTCGTCTTCAAGAGCCGGTGATCCTCCTCGGCGGGCCGATGGAACGGCGCGGTCTGCCGACACCGCGGCCGACGACGGCCACGGCCGTCATCGCACTCTCGGCCGTCGGGTTCGGACTGGTCCCCTTCTTCGCCAGGAGCCTCACCGATACCGGCATGGCCGCACCGGCGGTGACCGTGTTTCGCTGGGGCTTCACCGCTGTACTCCTGCTGCCATTCGTGCGCCCCAGGCGCGACAAGGTCGTTTCGCTGTCTTGGGGATTCGCGGTCGGCATCACGGTCGGGCTCGGTTGGATGGCGTACGTAGAGGCGTTGAAGTCGATGCCGGTGCCGACGATCAGCGTCATCTACATGACCTACCCGATCTTCGCAATTGTCGCGGCGCGACTCCTGTTCTCGAAGCGGGCCGGCAGACGATCGGTGGCGGGTGCAGTGATCGTGGCAGTCGCCGCCGCCATTGCCCTGTCACCGAGCACGATGGGGTCGATCGGGCCGATGATCGTTGCCGTAGCGTTCGCCTCACCCCTCGCCTACGGCTTCGGTATCACGGTGCTGGCCGAGGGGCTGGACCCCCTCAGCCCTGTCGAGCGCATGGCCGCCATCGCGGGAGGGGCCCTGATCGCCGTCCTCCCGCTCTACCTCGCCCTGCCTGACTCCGAGAAGGTCTCCACCAAGCCCGGGGCATGGGGCCTGATCCTCGGGATGGGCCTCCTCACCTCGCTCTTGCCCAAGCTCGGCTACTCGGTGGCTGCGCCAGTGGTAGGTTCGGCCAGGGTGGCCATTGCAGGAGCCGTCGAACTGCCCACGATGCTCGTGGTCGGCTGGCTGGCCTTCGGGGAGTCGTTGGGCTGGTCGCAGCTGGTGGCCGGGGTTCTCATCCTCACCGCGGTGTGTCTCACTCCGCTGCGCCAGAAGGTGAGCCCCGAAGCGAAGGG
>CAZCRP010000202.1:0-5441 GCA_964501055.1 uncultured Acidimicrobiaceae bacterium | reverse complement strand
TGGCGGCGCCGACCGGCAGCCCGGATACAGCCAGCGCCGGGTCGAGGGCGTGTTCGACGATCGCCCGCGCAGTGCCCAGGGCATCGGAACCGATTCGGAAGACGACCGTGTTGCCGGCTCGGAGCACCCCGGTGGCGTCGGCGAAGACGTTGGGCCTGCCCTCGAAGACGAACCCCACGACTCCCAGCCCCGCCCGGACCAGATCGACGGTCCAACCGGTGTGCCGCACCGTCTCGACGATCTCCCCCCGGCCGCCGGACCGCTCCGCCCACGACCGCAAGCCGGTGATCATGTCCTTGCGCATCACGTCGGTCAGCACGAGCCGGGTCGTCGTCCGGCCAGCCGTCCTCGCCTGTTCGACATCGGCGTCGTTGGCGCGGGCGATCGGCGCGAAGGTGTCGTCGTCCTCCAGACGGTCGGCGAACGACCGGTAGAACTCCGAGATCTGGTGGTCACCGACCTCGCCCATGTCCCGGAAGGCGCGCCAGGCGCGCCCGACGGCGGAGGCGGCGATATCCCAGTCCGCGCCCGGGACGTGCAGCAGGTCGCCGGTGTCCTGGACGACGACCAGGCGGTCGCCGGGCCTGAACGACGCCGCCAGCTCGGGGGACACCGTCGTGAACCGGTCACCGCCGTAGGGGATCACCATCCCCGCTTCGAGCCGCTCCAACCGTTCTGTCATGTGACCGCGAGGGTACCGCTCGCCTTCCGGGCGGTGCCCGGGAGCCCCCATGCCAGGGACTAGTCAGTTCGGATCAAGCCATCGTGGCCCTCGGCTCGCGCTGCACCCCGGCCGATACCTCGGACATGAGACCATTCGCCCTCCTCGCCCGCGCGAAGCGGAAGCGGGTGTGCCGGGTCCACGACTGGTCCACCACCGTCTCGTCGGGTCTGCGCCGGGACCTCTGCCGCACGTGTGGCACGATCTCGCTCCAGCCCGTCAGCTTCGCGATGACGGTGCCGGTGAGTCTGCGTCGGCTCTGACAGAAGCAGCGCCCTGTTTGAGTCGCCGTCGTCCGCGGGGGAGAATCCCCGCATGATCGACAGCACCATGCAGGACTTTCCCCTTACCCTCACCCATCTGCTCCGCCACGGACGCACGATGTACCCAGGGTCGCGGGTCCTCACCTATTACGGGCCGGACGCCGAGATCCACGAAGCAACGTTTCCGGAGGTGGCCGACCGCGCCGACCGCCTCGCCTCCGCTCTGCGGCGCCTCGGCGTCGGTGCCGGAGACCGCGTCGGGACGTTCATGTGGAACAACCAGCGCCACATGGAGGCGTACCTCGCCGTGCCGTGCATGGGGGCCGTCCTCCACACGCTCAATATCCGTCTCTTCCCCGAACAGCTGGCCTACGTCGTCAACCATGGGGCTGACGAGGTGGTCATCGTCGACGGTTCGATCGCACCGCTGTTGGCGGCGGTGCGCGACCAGCTCGAGACGGTCCGCCACATCGTCGTGTGCGGCGAGGGCGACACCACCGGTCTGGGCGAGACGCTCGACTACGAGGAGCTCCTCGCCGCCGAGGACCCCGGCTTCGACTACCCGGACCTGGACGAGCGCGCCGCGGCAGCCATGTGCTACACGAGCGGCACGACCGGCAATCCCAAGGGAGTCGTCTATTCCCACCGCTCGTCCTTCCTCCACTGCTTCAACGTGATGTCGGCCCAGACGCTCGGCTTCACCGAGCGCGACAGGGTGCTGATGATCGTGCCGCAGTTCCACGCCAGCGCCTGGGGCATGCCATACGGAGCATGGGCGGCGGGCGCGGACATGGTGATGCCGCAAGGCTTCCTCCAGTCGGGGCCGCTCGTCGACTTGATCGAACGGACCCGACCGACGGTCTCGGGCGCGGTCCCCACCGTCCTCAACGACATCCTCCACAACCAGCCCCAGGCCGACCTCAGCTCGTTCCGTTTCATCACGTGTGGCGGGTCGGCCGTGCCGCGGGCGTTGATGGAGGGATACGAGGAGGTCTTCGGGGTCGAGGTGGTCCAGGCGTGGGGCATGACCGAGACCTCGCCCCTCGGCGCCATGGCCTGGCCCCCCAAGTTCGCGCCTGAGGCGGAGCGGATGGATTGGAAGTCGAAGACCGGACGCATCCTGCCCGGAGTGGAGATCCGCATCTGTGACGACGCGGGAGCCGAGTTGCCCTGGGACGGCGTCGCCCAGGGCGAGATCGAGATCCGAGGGCCGTGGATCACCGCCGGCTACCACCTCGACCCCACCGAGGAGAAGTTCCACGACGGCTGGCTGCGGACCGGTGATGTCGGCACGATCACCGAGGGCGGCTTCGTCCAGATCTCCGATCGCGCCAAGGACGTCATCAAGTCGGGGGGCGAGTGGATCAGCTCGGTCGATCTCGAGAACCAGCTGATGGCCCACCCGGCCGTGGTGGAGGCCGTGGTCGTCGGTGTGCCGGATGCCCGCTGGGACGAACGACCGCTGGCCTGCATCGTCGTCGCCGAGGGCAAGTCCGTCACCCACGAGGAACTGCGCGACTTCCTCGCCGAGAGAGTTGCCCGGTTCTGGCTGCCGGAGCGATGGGCGTTCATCGCGGAGGTTCCGAAGACGTCGGTCGGCAAGTTCGACAAGAAGGTCCTCCGAGCCCGCCACGCCGCCGGCGAGCTCGACGTCGCCGAGCTCTGACCGGCCCGATTCGCGGGTCGGAGCTCTACCGCGCACGGTACGGTGGGCCGATGACGTCCGCGATCGGCGCCTTCGGGGTTGCGGCGGAGGTCGAGGGAGGGCCGACCACCGGCGACCAGCGAGTACGCGCCGCGGTGGTCTCCGTGTTCGCCTGGACGGTAACCGCCGCCGGACTGGTCTGGGGCACCATCTACATCGTCCTCGACCTGCCGCTCGCCGCGGCCTATCCGTACGCGTTCGCGGTGGCGTCGGCCGCCAACATCCTCGCCTACCGCCGTCATCGTCGTTTCAAGCTGTTCGCCTGCATCGAGATGTTCGCGATCCTGCTCTTCCCAGCGGGTGTCGCCTTCCACCTCGGCGGACTGATCTCGTCTGGGGCCGTCGGGCTGTGGTCGCTGCTCGCACCCATCGGTGCGCTGCTCGTGATCGGACCGCGGTTCGCGATGGGCGTGTTCGCGGCGTTCGTCGTCCTCGTCGCAGCGGAACTGTGGGCCGACGACGGTCTGACGCCCGTCGAGCTCCTCGCGGGGGGAGAACGCACCGCCTTTTTCCTCCTGAACTTCGTGGGGGTGTCGCTGGTGGCGTTCTGGGCGATGCGCATCTTCCTCGCCGTCAACGAGCGCCTCACCGCCGAACAGAACCGGCTGCGCAAGATCGAGCAGTCCTACGTGGCCCAGGAGGCGATGCTGCGTCAACAGGAGCGGCTCGCCACACTCGGTCAGCTGAGCGCCGGCATCGCCCATGAGCTCAACAACCCCGCTGCCGCCGCCGGCCGAGCGACCGGTCACCTGGGGGACGTGGTCAACCGACTCGTCGATGACGCCATCTCCCTGCTGAGCCTGGGGATCGGCCCCGACGGTATGCAGTGGGTGTGGTCGATGGTGGAGGAGGATCCCTCGACCGATCCGCTCGACGTCTCCGACCGGGAGGACGGCCTCGTGGCATGGTTCACCGCCCGCTCCGTCGACGACCCCTGGGACCTGGCCAACGCGCTCGCCGAACTCGGGTTCGACGGGTCGGTCCTGAACCAGGCCGTGGAGCGATACACCGAGCGCCAGGTCATCGCGTCGATGCAGTGGATCGCAGACGTGGCGCGGGCGCGCCGACTGTTGGGCGAGGTCCGCACGAGCGCCACCCGGATCAGCGAGGTCGTCGGGGCGCTCAAGGGCTATTCGCACATGGACGCGGCCACCGTGGCGCCGGTCGACGTGGTGAAGGGGATCGAGGACACCCTCGTGATCCTGCGCAGCCACCTCACCGGCATCGCCATCGAGCGGAACTTCGACCCGGCGCTCCCGACCGTGACCGGCAACGCCGGTGAGCTGAACCAGGTCTGGACGAACCTGCTCGCCAACGCAGCCGAAGCGCTGGAAGGAAAGGGGACGATCACGATCGATGCCACATGCGAGAACGGAGATGTGAGGGTCGAGATCCTCGACGACGGGCCGGGCATCGCGCCCAGTCTCATCGGTTCGATCTTCGATCCGTTCGTCACCACCAAGGCGCCGGGCCAGGGCACCGGGCTCGGCCTCAACCTCACCCACCAGATCGTCGTCGACCGCCACCGTGGTCGAATCGCCGTGCAGTCGATCCCGGGGCGCACGAAGTTCACCGTCCACCTGCCGGTCGAGCGGGGTGTGTCCGATGAGTGAGGGCACCCGCCCGACGATCGTGCTCGTCGACGACGACCCCGAGGTGCTCCGGTCGGTGGAGCGCGACGTGCGGTCCCGCTACGCCGGCTCGTACCGGGTGGTGGCGGTCCCTTCCGGGGCGGACGCGATCAGCACCATCGACCGTCTCGAGCTCCGCAACGCCCCGGTGGCGCTCGTCGTGGCGGACCAACGGATGCCGGCGATGACGGGCACCGAGCTGTTGGAGGAGGTCGAACGCCGGGATCCGAGTGTGAAGCGGGTGCTCCTCACGGCCTACGCCGACACCGATGCCGCCATCGCGGCCATCAACCGCGCCCACATCGACTACTACATCCTCAAGCCGTGGGATCCGCCCGAGGAGCGTCTCTTCCCGGTGCTCGACGACCTGTTGGAGGAGTGGCAGGCGGTCGGTCGGCCGGTGCGGTTGGACGGGATCAGGGTGGTCGGGGACCGGTGGTCCGCCGAGTCCCACGAGCTGCGGGAGTTCCTTTCCCGCAACCACGTCCCGTACCGGTGGCTGGAAGTCGGCCGATCGAAGGATGCTGATCGCACCTTGGCCGCCGTCAGTGATGCGAAACTGCCGTTGGTCGTCCTCGAGGACGGAACACCGATCGCGGCTGCCACGCCGCAGTCGGTGGCTGCCGCCGTGGGGATGCATCCCACTCCGGACACCGAGTATTACGACCTGGTGGTGGTGGGAGCCGGGCCGGCCGGCCTCGCGGCCGCCGTGTACGCGTCATCGGAGGGTCTCTCCACCGCGGTGGTCGAAGCCGAGGCTCCCGGGGGTCAGGCCGGCACGAGTGCTCGGATCGAGAACTATCTGGGGTTTCCCCACGGGGTCTCCGGCGAGGATCTCGCCCGCCGCGCCCTCACTCAGGCCCGCAAGTTCGGCGCGGCGATGATCAGTCCCCGCCAGGCCCTCCGCCTGGGACGGGACGATCCGTACCGCGTGTTGGAACTCGACGACGGCTCGCTCATCCGTTGCTCGGCGGTGATCATCGCCACCGGTGTCCAGTACCGGGAGCTGGAGGTGCCGGGCGCCGACCGGCTGCGAGGGCGCGGCCTGTACTACGGCTCCGCCTCCACCGAAGCGGCCGGTCTCACCGGTGAGCCGGTGGTCGTCGTGGGCGGCGCCAACT
>CAZCRP010000201.1:0-5454 GCA_964501055.1 uncultured Acidimicrobiaceae bacterium | reverse complement strand
CACGGTCGTGGCGTCGGACGCGCAGGGGCGGGCCGTGGTGTGGCAGATCGAGCACTGATCAGCCGGGCGGTGCCACCACTTCCACCTGGCCGGCCCGGCGGCCCTCGATGGTCAACACCCGCAGCGTCCAGCCATCGTGGTCCACCCGGTCGCCCCGCGCCGGCAGCCGTCCAAGTGCCTCGGTGATCGCGCCGGAGACCGTCTCGGTTTCGCCCGATGGGAGTGCGAGGCCCGTGAGCCGCTGCAGTTCGTCGCGCCGCATGCTTCCCGGCACGACCCAGGCTCCCGACCGGTCCTGGGGCATCAGCTCGTCCTCGTCGAACTCGTCGGCGATCTCGCCGACCAGTTCCTCGAGGATGTCCTCCAGCGTGAGGACTCCGGCCGTTCCGCCGTACTCGTCGATCACGAGCGCCAGGTGGGAGCGCTCGGTGCGCATGTCGTGGAGGAGGTGGTCAAGATCGCGTGATTCGGGAACGACGGGCATCGGTCGCATCAGCTCACGGGCGGTCTTGTCCGCCACGACCTCGGGCTCGGCGATCAGCAGGTCCTTCACGTGGACCACGCCGATGATGTGGTCGAGGTCGTCGCGGTGCACCGGGAGGCGTGAATGCCCCGACCGGGCCGCCACCGCCAGGATCTCGGCGGGGGTGGCGGCGGCGTCCACGGTCACGAGGTCGATCCGCGGCGTCATGGCGGACTCCGCATCGATGTCGCCCAGTGCCAGCACGGCCGAGAGGACCCGCGCTTCGCCGACCGCGAGTTTCCCCTCGCGCATGGACTCGCGCAGCGCCATCCGCAGCTCGTCAGGGGTGTGGACGAGACCGATCTCCTCCACCGGCTGCACCCCGGACAGCCGGACGACCGCGTTGGCCGTGGCGTTGAGCACCAGGATCAGGGGACGGAACGCCCGGATGAACCAGCCGAATGCGCGTGCCAGCCGCAGCGCCATGCGCTCGGCATCCGCCAGGGCCAGGTTCTTCGGGACCATCTCGCCGACGACCATGTGGAGGAAGACGACGATCGACAGCGCGGCCACCAGCGCCAGCACCGTCGCGGTCCCCGCCGGCACTCCGAGCGGCTCGAGCCAGACCAGGAACAGCGACGCCAGTGCCGGCTCCGCCACGGCTCCCAGTCCGAGCGAGCACACCGTGATGCCCAGCTGGGCGCCGGTGAACGTGACCGACAGCTCGCGCAGGGCGCCGAGCGCTCGTTTGGCCCGCGGGTCACCTGCCTCGGCCAGCGCTTCGACTCGCGCCCGGCGGGCGGCCAGCAAGGCGATCTCGGCGCCGACGAAGAATCCGTTCGCAACCAACAGCGCCGCCCCGACGAGGAGCGCGGTCGGGTCGAATCCGGATGTGAGGTCGGCGGCGGAGGCGGCGACGGCGATCACGGACGTTCCTCCCGGGTGGAGCGGGCGACCACCCGCACCACGCGCAACCCGTCGACCTCCGACGCCACGAGTCGCCAGCCCGTCACCTCCACGCTCTCCCCCTCGGTGGGGATCCGCTCCAGGGTCTCGATCACGAGACCGGCGATGGTCTCGTTCTCGCCGCTCGGGAGGTCGGTTCCCAGTCTCTTGGCGGCCTCCTCGATGCGCACCCCCCCGTCGAACGACCAGCCGCCGTCGCTCAACTCGACGATCGGCTGGCCGGTGAGGTCGAACTCGTCCTCGATCTCACCCACCAACTCCTCTACCACGTCTTCGAGCGTCACGATCCCCGCCACCCCGCCGTACTCGTCGGCGACGACTGCGAACGTGCGCTGGGCACTGCGCATCTTGGCGAGCAGCGGGCGGAGCCGGTCGGTCTCGGGCACCACGAGGGCGGGGCTGGCGATGGAGGCCAGCACGTCAGTGCCCCGCTGACCCTCGGCCACCGCCAGCAGATCCTTGATGTGGACGGTCCCGAGCAGGTCGTCATCGGAGTCACCGACCACCGGAAAGCGGGAATGACCGGTGTCGCGGGCGGCGATCCGCAGCGTGTCGACGGTGTCATCGCCGTGCAGGAACACGACCCGCGCCCGCGGCACCATCACCTCGTACACGCGCCGCTCACCCAACTCGACCGCCCTGGTCAACAGCGTGCCCTGCTCGACCGAGAGCTGTCCCTCCGCCTGCGACGCCACGATGATCCTGGCCAGCTCCTCGGCCGAATGGCCGCCGTGGCGCTCCTCCGTCACCTGCACCCTGAACAGTCGTCGCGTGACCCATGCGGCCGACCGGTCGAACACCCGTATGACTGGTCCGAAACCGATGCCGAACCAGTGGATCGGATAGGCCACGGCCAGCGACACCCGTTCCGGTATCGCCAGCGCCAGGTTCTTGGGAGCCAACTCACCGAAGATCATCTGCAGCACGGTCGAGAAGAAGAAGGCGAGGGTGAGCGAGAGGGCGGTGGTGGCTTCCTCGCCGATGGAGAACGCTCCCAACACCGGCCTGATCAGGGCGTCGCCGACGGCCGCCTCGGCCAGGAAGCCCACGACGAGGCTGGTGGCGGTGATGCCGAACTGGACTCCGGACAGCATCACGGAGACACGGTCGAGTTCCGCCAGCGCCACCCTGGCGCGTCGCTCGCCTCGCTCGGCGCGGGCCACCAGGCTGCCGCGACGGACGGCGATGAGCGCGAACTCGGCAGCCACGAACAATCCGTTGGCGAGGATGAGACAGGCGACCAGGACCAGCGCCCAGTACGGATTCAGTGCGGTTGCTCCATCGGTGCGGCGAGAATATCGGCGTGAGGAGCGCCTGGGCTCGCATTCTGTATGCGCATATGCGTATGCTGGATGGATGTCAACGACTGCCGCCCGGCGGCGCGTCATCCGCAACCTGATCCTCGACCAGGCCGTCACCAGTCAGGCCGAACTGGTCGAACTGCTGGAGGGGCGGGGAATGTCGGTCACCCAGGCGACGGTGTCCCGCGATCTGGCGGTGATCGGCGCCACCAAGTCCCATGACGACCAATACCGTATCGGTGAGCGCGGTGACCCAGACGAGGCCGTCGCCTACCTCGGCAGGACGATCGACGAGTTCGTCGAGTCGATCCAGGCCAGCGGCAACCTGGTGGTCCTCAAGACGCCGCCCGGTGCGGCGATGGTGGTGGCCTCCGCCATCGACGGGGCGGCACTGGCGGACGTCCTGGGCACGGTGGGAGGCGACGACACGATCATCGTCATCAGCGCCACGGCCGATGGAGGCTCCGAACTGGCGGCACGATTCGAACGGATCGGAGCGCGCGCATGAAAGTGGTGCTCGCCTACTCGGGCGGACTCGACACGTCGGTGATCCTCACCTGGCTGCGGGAGGAGTACGGCGCCGATGTCGTCGCCTACACCGCCGACGTCGGCCAGGGCGAGGAAGTGGCCGAGGCGAAGGAGAAGGCGATCGCGACCGGGGCGGTGGAGGCCGTGGTCGAGGATCTGACGGAGGAGTTCGTGCGCGATGCGGTGTTCCCGGCCATTCGCGCCAATGCCACCTACGAGAGCTACTACCTGATGGGCACCTCGCTGGCGCGGCCCATCATCACCCGCGGCATGATGCGCACCGCGGCGCGGGTGGGCGCCGACGCCATCGCGCACGGTGCCACCGGCAAGGGCAACGACCAGGTCCGGTTCGAGTTGGCCGCCTACGCCATCGACCCGGACATCAAGGTGATCGCCCCCTGGCGGGAGTGGAAGCTGCGGGGACGCGCCGATTGCGTCGCCTACGCCCAGGCGCGGGGAATTCCCGTGCCCGTGACACCCGAGAAGCCGTATTCCATGGACGCCAACCTCATGCACGTCTCCTACGAGGGGGGGCTGCTCGAGGACCCGTGGGAGTCTCCCCCGGCCGGCATGTTCCGGATGACCGTGGACCCCGAGGACGCGCCAGACGATCCCCAGTGGGTCACCGTCAGCTACGCGGGCGGGACGCCGGTTGCGATCGACGGGGAGGAGCTCGATCCTGTCGGGCTGCTGACCAGGGCCAACGCCATCGCCGGCGCGCATGGCGTGGGCCGAGTCGACATCGTCGAGAATCGGTTCGTCGGCATGAAGAGCCGGGGGGTGTACGAGACGCCCGGGGCGACCCTCCTCCATCACGCCCATCGGGCGGTGGAGTCGATCACGCTCGACCGCGAGGTCGCCCACCTGCGCGACGAGCTCGTCCCCCGCTACGCCGAGATGGTCTACAACGGCTTCTGGTTCGCCCCGGAGCGCGAGGCGCTGCAGGCCTTCATGGACGACATCCAGAAGCGGGTCAACGGCGAGGCGCGCCTCAAGCTGTACAAGGGCAGCTGTGCGATCGACGGTCGCCGCTCCGCCCGCCACGCCCTCTATGACCATGCCACCGCCACGTTCGAGGAGGACGACGTCTACGACCAGGCCGACGCAGAGGGGTTCATCCGCCTCAACGCGCTGCGGTTGCGGCGGCTGGCCGAGTCCCGGCTCGGAGAGGGTGAGTGACCCTCTGGGGTGGTCGCTTCGCCTCCGGTCCAGACCGGATCCTGTGGGACTACACCGTCACCGAGGACGATCGCAGGCTGCTGGCTGACGACATCCGGGGCTCGATCGCCCACGTGACCATGCTCGGTGACGTCGGGTTGCTGTCCCTCGACGAGGCGGCGGCGGTGCGGGAGGGGTTGGAGACGATTCTGGGCGAGGCCGAGTCTGAGACCTTCGAGTTCGCCGACTCCGACGAGGACGTTCACTCGGCGGTGGAACGGCGCGTGATCGAAGTGGTCGGCGAGGTGGGCGGCAAGCTCCACACCGGGCGCTCCCGCAACGATCAGATCGCGCTCGACGTCCGGCTGTATCTCCGCCGTGCCGGACAGGAGCGGATGTCCCAACTCACGGACTTCGCCCGCGTCGTCGTCGAGCTGGCCGAGGCGCACGCGGCGACGATCATCCCCGCCTACACCCACCTCCAACAGGCCCAGGCGGTTCCGCTCGGCCATCATCTCCTCGCCTACGCCTGGATGGCCCTGCGCGACCGGTCGCGCTTCGGGGATCTGCAGTCCCGAGTGGCGGTGTCGCCCCTCGGGGCCGGGGCGGCGGGTGGCTCCAGTCTCCCGATCGAGCCGGGCAACACGGCCCGCCTGCTCGGCTTCGACGTCGTCTTCGCCAACTCGATGGACGCGGTTGCCTCCCGTGACCTGGTGGCCGAGCACGTGTGGTGCTGCGCCCAGGCGATGGTGCACATGTCGCGGCTGTCGGAGGAGCTGGTGCTGTGGTCCAGCAGCGAGTTCGGTTGGGTGACGTTCGGCGACGAGTTCACGACCGGCAGCTCGGCGCTCCCGCAAAAGAAGAACCCGGACATCGCCGAACTCGCCCGCGGGCGGGCGGCGGGCGCGATCGGTGATCTCACCGCGATGCTCGCCCTGCAGAAGGGACTGCCGCTCGCCTACAACCGGGACCTGCAGGAGGACAAGGTGCATCTGTTCCGGGCCGACGACGCCCTGTCTGGCGCGCTGCAGGCGGTGA
>CAZCRP010000200.1:0-5459 GCA_964501055.1 uncultured Acidimicrobiaceae bacterium | reverse complement strand
GCTCTCGCCACCCCCGTGACCGAATGGACGCCGCACGCCGAGCCCGGGGGGCGGACACAGTCGTCGACCGTCGAGCCGGCCGCCAAGGGGGCGAAGCCGACGCATCCCCCGTCGATCCTCGGCAGACTGGCCATCGCGCTGGCGCTGATCGCCTCGGGTGTGATGGCGTTCCTCGATTACGCCTTGGCGAGCTTCGAGCCGGCACCGCGGCACTATCTCGGGCTGATCGTCGGGGTCATCGGTGCGGCGCTGCTGGTGGGTTCGGTGCTGGGGCGGGCGCGCGGGCTGATCGTCCTCGGCATCGTCCTCACTCCCCTGCTCGTCCTCGCTCCGCTCGCCGAGTTCGACATCACGGGCGGGGTGGGTCAACGACGGGTGGCCCCGACGGCCATCGATCAGATCCCGGGCACCTACGACCTGGCCATCGGCGAACTGGTCGTCGATCTACGGGCCGTGGACTTCGACGGCGAGATCGTGGAGCTGGAGGCGAGCGTCGGCATCGGCTCGCTGCAGGTGCTGCTTCCCCCCGACGTGGGGGTGGAGGTCGACACGCGGGTCGGCATCGGGGAGACCGAGGTGCTGGGAGCGGTGCGCTCCGGGTTTGCCCGCAGTCTCGAGATGTCACGCGTCGGCTCCGGCACGGTGCGGTTGGGAGCCGAGGTCCTCATCGGCGAGGTGCGGGTGACCACGAACGTGGCCGGCTTCAGCGAAGTCGTCTTCCCCAACGCCATCGTCGAACTCGTGACCAGCCCGGCGCAGTTGCAGTCCGAGTACGCCCTCGCCGGCGGTGAGATCACGCTCGACCTCTCCGGTCTCGTCCTGACCTCCCCCCGCACCGTCACCATCACCAACGAAGCCGGCAGCGTCCTGGTCCGTGTGCCCGACGCGACGACGACGAGCGTCTACGCCCACGCGGACGTCGGCGAGATCCACCTGTTCGGCTCGGTCCGCCGCGGCGTCGACGTCAACTGGACGTCCGAGGCGTCGGCCTCCCCGCCGCTGCTCACCATCCATGTCGGCGTCGAGGCCGGCGAGATCATCGTGGAGGAAGGCTGATGCACAGACACCGTTTCGACCCCATCTCGTTCGTCTTCGGGCTCCTGTTCCTGGCACTGTCGGTGCTCTTCGTGGTTCCGGCAGAGCCGTGGCACATCTATTTCGACCGCCTCACGCTGGGCTGGCTGTGGCCGCTCCTGGTCATCGCCGCCGGATTGGCGCTGCTGGTGCCGGCAGTGCGCCGCGCACCGGGAGACGGCCAGGAGGAGGATGGGTTTTAGCGCATGAACGGTGCGTTTTCGCACCGTTCATGCGCTAAAAAGCGATCACTGGCTGCGCGATCGGCGCGGACGGAGGGTCGGGGCCAGCATGCGGAGCCCGGCGAGCAGCACGAGGCTGCCGAACAGTCGCCGCAGCACGTCGGCGTCGATCATGTTGGCGAGGCGGGCTGCCAGGAACGCCGCCGCCGCCCCGATGATCCCGATCGTCAGGGCGAGCCGCACATCGACGTTGCGGTTGTGACGGTTGACGGCCGTGCCCGCCACCGAGGTGAACACCATCGCCAACAGCGAGGTCCCCTGCGCGAGGTGCTGGGGGAAATCGAGGACGAAGACCATCGCCGGCACCATGATCAGGCCCCCGCCGATCCCCGCCAGTCCGGAGGCGATACCCGCCACGATCCCGATGAGCGCACCGACCACCACCTCGACCAGGGTTTCGGTCACAGCAGCATCCTCAGTCCGGCGGCCACCAGCACCACCGCGAAGACCATGCGCAGGGTGGCGGCCGACAGCCGATTCATGAAATGCGCGCCGAGGGAGGCGCCGATCACCCCGCCGGCACCGATCGTGATCCCCAGCACCCAGTCGACCCGATCCGACAGCGCGAAGCCGATCATCCCGGCGGTCGAGAGGGCGACGATCGCTCCCAGCGAGGTGGCGTGGGCCACTTTCCGAGGTGGCGCCAGGAACAGGAGGATCAGCGGCACGAGGACGATCCCGCCGCCGATCCCGAAGAATCCGCTCAGAAAGCCCCCCGCCACGGCAGTGGCGACGACCCGGATGTCCACCCCTCGTCGCCTGTTCACGCTGCGACGTTAGACCCGGTTCACCGCGTGGTGGGCAAGCACGTATGTGCCTGCGTTCCAGGTCTGGAGCCGGGCGCCGGCCGGGTTTCCTTCGCCGTCGATCCACTCGGGAAAGGCCCAATCGTCGAGGGCGTTGGCCGCCGCCAGGTCGGAGAGCAGCGGCCGAGCGGCGTCTGCCCCCCGCGTCCTGGCCACGGCCTCGACGTGGAACCCGCCGACATAGGGCCAGGCGGCGGCGTTGTGATAGCGGCCGGGACGGTTGCGCCAGCGCGGCGGGATCGAGGCCTCGGCCGCCGCGATCAGCATGGCCGTGCCGTCATTCGGGTGGATCGGGTCCGGAAACGTCCTGGATGGGAACGGGTCCGCCGCCGGAGCCACCGCCTGCAGGATCGACTCCGCTCTCGCTGCGTCTGCCACCCCCGCCCGGATCGCCAGCAGGTTGGCGAGCACGTCGCACCGCTCCACGAAGGCGGCATGGACGATGTGACAGACATAGTGGCGTCGGGAACCGCCGGCGGCCTCCCAGTAGGCGATGCGGGTGGCATGGTGGGCGAAGCCGTGCGGATACAGCGTGCCGGGATCGACGGCGGCATCAGGCCAGAACCAGGCATTGACGGCGTCTCGCAGGCCATCGGGTTCGACGTCGCTCACCTCACCCAGGCGTGTCGACATCTCGGCCAGGGCCGCCGCCGCCCACGCCCAGAGCACGTTGAGATGGAGCGTCCGGCCGGACCGGGTGAGCGCGGCGTCCATCCAGTCGGTCGACGGCGCCGCCGAGACGAGGCCCGACCCGGTGACGTCCTGATGGCGAAGCCACGCGACCGCCGACGCCGCCGCCGGCCACCAGGCCGCCACTCGCTGGACGTCGTCGGTGACGGCCGCATAGGCAGCCGCCACGATCACGAACCAGGCGGTGACGTCGACCGCGCCGCTCTCGGCGAAGTCCCACTCGCCCCGCGCCGGAGCCACGAGTGCCGGGATCTGGCCGAGAGGCGAGGAGTGGCGGGCAAGCGTGTCGAGGGTGGCAGCGACGGCCGCCGTCAGCTCGCGGTCCCCAAGCGTCAGTGCGCCCAGCGACGAGATCAGCGCGTCTCGCCCCCACACGACGGCGTAGTGGTCGAAGGCGGGCGAAGCCACGAAGCCGTGCGGGGTGACGGCGCGGTGGAGCAGATCCACCGCCCGCTCGTACGTCTGGCCGGCGAGGTCGGTCACGACCGCGCCGCCGATCGATCAGCGGTTGCGGGACGCCATCTGGCGGCGGAGGCGCGGGCTGGCGGAACGAAGTCCGAGCTCGAGCGCCATGCCGGGGTCGTCATTCGTGCGGATGATGGCCACTTCGCCGTCGACGCGGATATGGAACCCGTCGTCCTCGCCGCGGATCAGCAGTTCGTCGAGGGACCAGTCGCCGAGCACCATCGATTCGGTGTGGAGCAGCATCCGCTGCTCGGTGAGATCGATCAGCACATCGAGCACGGGGCTGTCGGGGGTCGACATCCGCATCGAACCGTCATATCTGCTCATCGGACCCAACTTCCTCGTTCGGCCCCAGCCCGGTGCATCCCCTCGCTCCTCACATTGTATCCGCTGGCGGCGAGGTGTGGTGTCACTCTCGCCGGCGATGTCGGCTGTGGCGACCGATATCGTGCGCCCGGTGAGCATCCACATGACCCCGGACGAGTTCCGCCGCCACGGCAAGGCGCTCGTGGACTGGATCGCCGACTACTGGGAGGAAGTCGAAGGCCGACAGATCGTGCCCGACGTCCTCCCCGGCGACATCCGATCGCTGCTCCCCGCGGAGGCTCCGGAGCACCCCGAGGCCTTCGGCGCCATGCTCACCGACCTCGAACGGGTGGTGATGCCCGGGATCACCCACTGGCAGTCCCCGGGATGGTTCGCGTACTTCCCGGCCAACGTCTCGTTCCCGGCGATACTGGGAGAGCTGGCTGCGGCGGGGCTGGGCCAGCAGGGAATGCTGTGGCAGACGAGCCCCGCCACCACCGAGGTCGAGAGTCACATGCTCGATTGGCTGGTGGACCTGATGGGGCTGCCGCCGGCATGGAAGTCGGACGGCCAGGGCGGCGGGGTCCTGCAGATGAGCGCCTCGGACTCGACCCACACCGCCATCGTCGTCGCCCGCAGCCGACACCGCGGTGCCGACCCCTCGCGCATGGTGGCGTACTGCTCGAACCAGGCCCATTCGTCCATCGAGAAGGGCGCCAACGTCGCGGGCATCGGACACGTCCGCTCGATCGCCGTCGACGAGGACCTGGCGCTCGACCCAGCTTCCCTCACCTCTGCCATCGAGGCGGACCTCGCGGCGGGCCTGCTGCCGGTGTTCGTCTGCGGAACGGTGGGGACCACCGGCACCACCGCGGTCGATCCGCTGCGGTCGATCGGCGAGATCGCGTCCCGCCACGACCTGTGGTTCCACGTCGACGCCGCCTACGCCGGCAGCGCCATGATCTGTGAGGAGTTCCGCCACCACCTCGACGGCGTCGAACTGGCCCACTCGTACACCTTCAACCCCCACAAGTGGCTCCTGACCAACTTCGACTGCTCGGTCTTCTGGGTGGCGGACCGACGCCCACTCATCGATGCCATGGCCATCGTGCCGCCATATCTCCGCAACGCCGCCAGCGACAGCGGCGCCGTGATCGACTATCGAGACTGGCACGTCCCCCTCGGACGGAGGTTCCGCGCCCTCAAGCTGTGGTTCGTATTGCGTCACTACGGGGCGGAGGGCCTCCGCGCCCACATACGGGAGCACGTGAGGCTCGCACGCGGTCTCGCCGCGCGAGTCGACGGCCATCCTTCGCTGCAGACGATCGCCCCCACTCCGTTCGGGTTGGTGTCGTTCGCTCACGTGGACGGCGACGACGCCACCGACAGGATCGTGACAGCCGTCAACGCCACCGGCACCTCGTACGTCGTGCCTTCGGTGGTCGACGGACGCCGGTTCATCCGCGTGTCGATCGGGAGCACCCTCACCGAGGCCCGCCACGTCGACGAACTGTGGAAGGTGATCGAAGCAACGGCGTGAGCGGGTCACACCTCGGCAAGCACCCGCGGCGTCTGGTTGCAGATCGTCGGTGCGTCGTCCCCCACCACCACGATGTCCTCGAGCCGGAGCCCCCAGGCACCGTCGAAGTAGACACCCGGCTCGATGCTGAAGGCGTGGCCCACCTGCAGCGGGAGTTCGTTGCCTGCGACGATGTACGGCTCCTCGTGGCCTTGCAGCCCGATCCCGTGGCCGGTGCGGTGGATGAAGTGGTCGCCGAACCCCGCCTCGACGACCACCGCCCGCGCCGCCCGATCGACGTCCTGACAGCGCTTCCCGACCCGCGCCTCGGCGAGTCCGGCTGCGTGGGCGGCGACG
>CAZCRP010000199.1:2931-5470 GCA_964501055.1 uncultured Acidimicrobiaceae bacterium | reverse complement strand
GAGGCAGCCGTTGCCGGACCCGGTCGCGGCACCAGCGGTAGACGACGAAGCTGGCCGGGGTGCGAGTGCTCCCGCCGACAGCCGCCAGCATCCGGGAGGCCCCCTCGTATCGGCCCTGGGCCTCGGCGAGGATGGCACAGCCAACCAGCACGTCGTGTTCGAACAGCGAGCCCTTGAAGCGGAGAGCCGTGGCTCCGGCCTCGGCCAGCCACGGGATGGCCGCCTCGGCGTTTCCGGCGGCGGCTGCCACGAACGCGCGGGCGAGGGCAGCCCGGTATCCGAACTGGGAGGCGAGCTGCTGTTCGGTCATGCCGGCGACCAGCGGCTCAGGGTCACGGCCGATGAGCACACAGCACATCAGCAACTCGAACGTCGCCCACACGCTCCCTTCCGCCTGCAGCTCGTCCAGCAGTCGGATTCCGTCGTGCAGTCGGCGGCGGATGATGTCGTCACACCGCCGTTCTCGCAGAAACTGTCGTAGTTCGACCGCTTCGGCGGGCAGCCGTTCCAGTCCCAGGCTCACAAACTCCTCGACCCGGTCGTCGCCGCGAATCGCGGCCATCTGGGCGGCGAGGCCGGCGGCAATGGCGACTGTGTGGGGATGGAGGTCGGGAATCGCCAGCGCGGCTTCCGCGAAAGCCCGATTTTCATCCCACTGTCCGACCATGTTCGCCTGCAACGCCGACGCTGCCAGGTAGAGCCCGCGCTCGTCGCGATCGTCGATCATGTCGGCCACCTCCGGCCGGCGGAGGATCCCTTCGACGGCGTCCGGCCGGTACCACCTGACGAGCAGCAGCCGCGCAGCGAACCGTGCGGCGTCGACCAGCCGTCCGTTGGCGACGAGCCAGCGCACCGCCTGCGGAGGGTTCGGATCGTGGAATCCCTTCGCGGGTTCCTGGTCGATGACGTACGTCCAGGGTTGGCGGTCGCCCGGCACCGGTGGTTGCGCGAGTGCCTGGCGGAGATAGTGCTCGGCATGCGCCCGGGCAAGTGTTTCGGTCTCTCCCAGTTCCGCGGCCCGTTCCCGGGCGAACGCCCGCACTGTCTCCAGCAGCCGGTAGCTGGTGGTGCCGGTGTCGTCGACCTCGGCGATCAAGAGCGACTTGGCGACGAGCGATCCGACCAGGTCGATGGCGTCGTACTCGTCGCCGCCCCACACGGCCGCCGCCGCCGCCAAGTCGAAACGGGACGTGAACGCGCCCGCCGTCCGCAGCATCGCCTGTTCGTCGGGCTCGAGGAGCTGGTAGCTCCAGTCGATGGTGGCGAGCAGGGTGGCGTGACGTGGGTCGCCCCGGCGGACGGACAGCAGCCGGAACCGTTCGTCGAGACGCGCGAGGATCTCGTCGACGGACAGGTGGGGGAGACGGGCGGCAGCGAGTTCAATGGCGAGTGGCAACCGGTCGAGTCGAGCGCACAGCTCGGCGAGCCGCCGTTCGTCGAGCTGCAACGCGCCGGCGGCCTGCGCCCGTCGCCGCAGCAGTTCGACGGCGGCGTCGGATTCGAGCGGGCTGACAGGGATCACCTGTTCCCCGGTGACGCCGAGCGGCGCCCGGCTGGTGGCGAGGACCGTCAGTCCATGACAGGCACGGGTGAGGTGGTCGACGAGTGGCGCAACCCCGTCGAGGACGTGTTCGCAGTTGTCGAGGACGAGCAGGACCGGCCGGTCGCCGATCCATTGCGCCAGCCGGTCGGTGGCCTGGATGGCGTCGTCGGTGGGGAGCCCGACAGAGGCCGTTACGGCCGCTGCCACCCGATCCGGCTCGGTGACGGGCACCAGGTCGCAGAACCAGACCCCTTCGGTCCCGTCCGGCGGCTCGGCGGCGACGGCGAGGGCGAGGGTGGTCTTGCCGACCCCACCCACCCCGGTGAGGGTGACCACCGGTCCGGCCGCGAGCCGACGGCGGACGTGTGTCAACAGCTGCTCGCGGCCGATCAGCTCGGTGAGGGTGTGGGGGAGATGAACGGTGGCGGTCCCTTCGGTGGAGAGCGGCGGGAAGTCGTCGAGGAGTCCGTCAACGCACAGCTGGTAGATCCGTTCGGGACGGTCGAGCCCGGACAGACGATGCTCCCCGAGGTCCCGCAGGTCTACTCCGGCGTCGGGGACGAGTTCGGCGGTGGCCCGGCTGAGGAGGGTCTGGCCTCCGTGACCGGCGGACATGATGCGGGCCGTGCGGTTGACGGCCAAGCCGAACCAGTCGTCGCCGCGGGGTTCGGCTTCGCCGGTGTGGACGCCGATCCGGACGCGGAGCGGACCGATGTCGAAAGCCTCGGCGGCCAGCCTCCGGTGAATGTCGGACGCAGCCGTGAGGGCCGACGCGGCCGATTCGAACACGGCTGCCACGCCATCGCCGGTGTGCTTGAAGACGGTCCCGCCGACCTCTCCGATCACGTCCAGCACGATCGCGTCGTGTCGGGCGAGAACGGAGGGCATGGCCTGCGGGTGTGCTTGCCACAGACGAGTCGACGCTTCGATGTCGGTGAACAGAAAGGTGACCGTCGCCATCTGCTCCGACGCTACCGGCGCACGTTTGGCGTTGTG
>CAZCRP010000199.1:0-2831 GCA_964501055.1 uncultured Acidimicrobiaceae bacterium | reverse complement strand
GAAAGGTGACCGTCGCCATCTGCTCCGACGCTACCGGCGCACGTTTGGCGTTGTGCGTATCAGGGAGTCCTGGCGGTGATTGGCATCCGCATCATCCCCTCGGCACCTTGGCGCTGGTGTCGAGTTTTCTCACGTCCAATCTTGGGGGTCTGTCGGACGCGGGTAGCGATCTGCCAGGCGTTCGGCTCGGGCAGGCGACCCTGACGTTCTTCTTGTTCTTCCTGCTGAGCAAATTCGCGAGCATGGTGCTTCTGGCGGTGGCTGATCTTGTTCAGGTGGCGATAGACACCGAGGAGAACACGGGGGCTCACGCTGCTGGCCAGGGGCTCACGTGCTGTCATCGACCACTGAGGTGCGCCTCGGGTCCGTAGGGTCTTCGACGCCTCGGCGGTGTCGCCGTCGAGTCTTGGGAGGACTGGAGGTGTTGAGACATGCGGAACGCGAAGGCTGTCCGGAGGTCGTGGGCAGTCGTTGCGTGGGCGATGATGGCGGTCGCCTGCACTCCCGGCAGCGGGCCGGAGACGACACCCGAGACGCAGTCTCCGACATCAACCAGCACCACTGCGTCCGTGCCGCCGACGACCACCACGCAGCCGACGCCGGTCCTGTCGCCGGAAGCCGAGGCGTATCTGCGGGAGGCGCTCAACCTCATGCGGATCTGGTCGATCAACCGAGAACGGGTCGACTGGGATTCGGTCGAAGCCGGTGCGTTTCGCCGCGCTGACGGGGCTGAGACAGCGGCGGACACCTACCCGGCGATCGAGACGGCCGTCAAATCGCTCCAGGATGACCACTCCTTCTTCCTGACACCGAGCGAGACCAGACTGCTGTTCGATGGGGAGGCGCGATTCGATGCGCCGATCGTCGAAGTCCGTCCCGATGGTCTGGGCTACGTGTCCATCGGCGGGTTCCGGGGCAACATCGGCGAGCAGGCCGACGACTACGCCCGCTCCCTCGCCACGACGATCTCGGGTTCCGGGACGCGTGTGTGTGGCTGGATTGTCGATCTCAGGGAGAACATCGGCGGCAACATGTGGCCGATGGTCGCCGGCCTCGCTCCCCTGTTGGGCGGAGAGGGTGAGATCGGGTCGTTCACCTATCCCGACGGGACGGTGGAACCTTGGCGGCTCGAGGCCGGGATCGCATGGTGGGACGATCAGCCAATGACCACCTACGAGGTCCAGGTTCCGGAGGCACAGCCACCGGTGGCGGTGCTGATCGGCCGGCGGACCGCCTCTTCCGGGGAAGCCACGGCCGTTGCATTCCGAGGACGGCCGAATACGCGCATGTTCGGACAGCGGACGGCCGGGCTCACCACCTCGAACGAGCCGCTCTACCTCAGCGATGGGGCATTGCTGGCGCTGACCATGTCGGTGTTCACCGACCGGACCGGGCATGCGTTCGGTCAGGACATACCGGTCCAGCCTGACCAGTCGATCGATGGCGACCCGGTCGATCCCGCCGCCGAGTGGCTCCACGATCAGTCCGCGTGCGCTGACTCCTGAGGCGGCGATGGCCTTGGCCTGTGTGGGGGTGGTCTTGTGACCCCGGGTCCTCCTGGGCGAGATCGCACGCCAGCCGTCTCGGAAGAGTGGGAACCCCATGTCGGGGGCCACTTTCGGGTACGCCGACCGGCTCGGCGATCAGGGTCATGACATCTCCAAAGTCATGTCTGCAGGCCGTCGTGAACCGTCATCAGCCGGGGCGGCCTGGCCAACGGGATGTGGCCGCTGCCCGGCTGGGCGTAGCTCACCAACGGGACCTTCACTGACGCTGCGGTCGATCCAGAGCGAGACCTCGCTCGGTTCCCACGTCTGAGCAACCACCCGTATCAGTTCGGCTTGGATGGTTTCGAGATCGACCTCGTCGCGAAGCCGAATGCCGAAGCCTTCGACCGTGCGCAAGGCGTCGTAGCGGACCCGGTTGAAGCGGCGGTCGACCCGGTCCCGCACATGGCGACGGAGCGGATTGAGGAGGGCGGCCACGGCCAGAGTGGAGCTTGCTACCGCCAGGTCGGTCTGGAGGGGTAGCAGGCTGTTCAGCACGAACACGCCGCCGCCATAGACCGCCCCCAATATCCCGATCACGAAGCTATAGGTGACAGTTCTGCGAATCAGCCGGTCGATCTCAAACAGCCGGTATCTCAGGATGGCCACACCGAGGGTGACCGGGACGATGAGCGTCGACAACATGCCCAGCAGCACCGCCTCGACCGGGAAGTCGCTGCGACTGACGACGTCCGCGGCCCAGACGAGGAGAATGCCGGCGACCTGGACCACACCGCCCCAGACGACCCATTTGATCTGCAGCCGCACCTGGAGGTGTGACCGCCGATAACGGACGATGAGGGAGGCGACCGTTCCGGCGAGCGCCGGGAGAAGGAGGAGCGTGATGGCGTCGGCGACTCGGAGGACGTCAGGATTTGCGAATGGGTTGGATAGCTCCTGCTGCAGACCGAGGCCTTCGCCCGTGGCCTCGGAGACTGCCCAGCCGGCCGTGCCTGCCACCGCCAGCCATGGCAATATCCGCCAGCGGGTTGAAGGCAAAGCTCCCGACGGAAAGATCATCAGCACGAGGCTGGTGGGAAAGAATGGCACCATGGTCCAGGTCCCTAGCCAGTTGGCCAAGTCCGGCTTCCCAGCTCCCGGCGAGTGGAGAAAGTTGAGCACCATTATCAGAAGGAACGTGGCGACCATCCACACCGCCACCGCTCCCATGACCGCTGCGACCGTCGCCAGGCCTACGGCAGTCAGGATGTAGACCGCCAGGACCGCCACTGCCACGGCACTATCGACATAGACGCCGGCGACGACCGGCCCGACACTCCTTTT
>CAZCRP010000198.1:0-5492 GCA_964501055.1 uncultured Acidimicrobiaceae bacterium | reverse complement strand
ACCTCCGACGACACCCGCATCCGGGCGGTGGCCGCCGCCGATCCGGTGTTCATCTACGCCGTCGCCGAGATGGGGGTGACCGGCGAGCGGGGCGAGGCGAGCTCCCACGTGGTCGCGCTCGCCGAACGGATCAGGGCGGTCACCGACATCCCCATCGTGTTCGGGGTGGGCATCTCGAATCCCGACCAAGCCCGCGCCGCCGCCCAGGTGGGCGACGGGATCATCGTGGGAACGGCGCTGGTGCGCCGCGTCCTGGAATCAGCCGGACCCGATGACGCCGCCGCCGCGCTGTCGACCGCCGTCCGCGACATCGCCGCCGCCCTCCGCCCCTGACTCGTCACCACCTGCCACTGCCCGGCACGAAATAGTGCAACGGCCACCGTTTGGATGACCGGTCATCTCAGCCAGGGAGTGGGGGGAGTGGGGATGCGGCAAAGATGATTACGGTCCGGTGGCCGTTGCGACCAGGACCCTACCGCTATGCAGGTCGCGCAACGCGGATTGTGCCGGAGGTGGGATTTGAACCCACACGCCCGTGAGGGCAGCGGCTTTTGAGGCCGCCGAGTCTGCCGTTCCTCCACTCCGGCCGGGAAAGGCGAGATTAGGTCATCGCTTGGGTCCGAGAAACCTGTCCAGGAGCGCCACATCCTCGCGGCGCGAAACCGCAATGTTGTTGGCGGCCGTATATGTCCACTGCACCCCTACGCGAGCGCAGGCGTCGGTGAACATCTGGCGAATCTGGGCCGACTCATTCTTGAACATGTATCTGCTGTACCGATATTCCTTCGTCCTTCCGCCGACGGATCGCGTGATCGAATTGATATGGCGGTTGCCGTCCGACTCGTACAGACCCTGGAGCAGCCAGTCGGGATGCGCGTCGACGACATCCTGTTGCCAGCCGGCCAGCGAGACATCCCGCAAGTGCTTCGGCCCGGGCCCGGCTTGCGGGAACACACACCGCCAATGCTTCCAACTGGAGCCGACCTCGGCACAGCCGTCGCGGGCGGAGATTCCGATCCGATCGGAGCCGCGGACCACCGTCATTGCCGCGGCGGCCCCTTCAACGATGCCCGGGTACTGGAGGTCGAGGAAGATCCGCATCCGGTCGACGCCACGCGCCTGGGTGCTGATCGTCCCGTCCCCCAGGTAGAGCCCGAGGAGGTAGGCGTAGATGTCGGCGAAGGGCAGAGCACGCGCGGCGATCGTGTCGCACGCGCGGTCGCAGGGACGTCCTGGCGTGCCCGCGTCCCCCGCCATGTGGCGATGGCCCTTGCCGGCGGCCCATTCCCGCACCGTGGCGCGCGGGATGCCGGTGAGACGCGCCACCTCCGACGGATTCAGGCCGTCGGAGATGAGGGTCATCGCCTGGGAGTACTCCTGCTGGGATCGCATCGAGGGCGACCGTATCGAACAGGCGTTCGGAGGTCAATCACCTTGTGTACGATTCCGCCGCATGGGCCGGACGGAGCGGAAGCTATTGCGGATCGTCGACCAGCGGGCGGCGCTCGTCGCCGAGCGGGAGCAGGTGAGCCACGAGTTGGACTTCCACCGCCACATCAACGACGACGCCCAACGCGACGCCGCCGTGTCCGAATTCAACGACGACCGACTGGAGGCGTCGTCCACCGCGGCCGACGTGCGCCGTTTCGAGCGGCGCCTCGCCGACATCGACCTGGCCCTCGCCCGGCTGGAGAAGAAGCGCATCGCCCTCCTCGCCAAGCTCGACTGACGGCGCGGTAGCGTCCAACCCGATGCCAACTCTCGTCCTCATCGACGGCCACTCGATCGCCTACCGCGCCTTCTTCGCCCTGCCCGAGGACCTGGCCACCACCTCCGGCCAGGTCACCAACGCCGCCTACGGGTTCACCCGCATGCTCATCCGCCTGCTCGCCGACCATCACCCCGAGGCGATCGCCGTCGCCTGGGACGTGTCCCGCCAGACGTTCCGCTCCGAGGAGTACCCCGACTACAAGGCGAACCGGTCCGCCACCCCCGACGCTTTCAAGTCCCAGCTGCCCCTGATCCGCGACGTCCTCGACACGCTCGGGGTCAACCAGATCCAGGTGGAGGGTTTCGAGGCCGACGATGTCATCGCCACCGTCGCCGGCCAGGCGGCGCGGGACGGCTGGCGGGTGCTGGCCGTCACCGGCGACCGCGACTCCTTCCAGCTCATCGATGACGACGTCAACGTCGTCTACACCCGCCGCGGCATCACCGACGTGGTGATGGCCGATGCCGCCTGGGTGGAGGAGCGCTACGGCATCACCCCTGCCCAGTACGTCGAGTACGCCGCCCTCCGCGGCGACAACTCCGACAACCTGCCCGGCGTGCCCGGGGTGGGGGAGAAGACCGCCGCCAAGCTGATCGCCTCGTACGGCAGCCTGGAGGGGATCTACGACCACCTCGACGAGCAGACGCCGCGGCTGCGGGAGAACCTGGCGGCGAACCGCGACCAGGTGTTCTTGAACCGGAAGCTGATGACGCTGGTCCACGACCTCGACCTCGACGTCACCCCCGCCGAGCTGGCCAGGGGCGAATGGGACGCGGCCAAGGCGCGCGACCTGTTCACCAGCCTCGAGTTCCACTCCCTGTGGGAGGACCTGCTGGCCGTCCAGCCCGACGCCCAGCGCCACGTCGAGGTGCTGGACACCGAGGGTCGCATGGCCACCGACGCCGACCTGGCCGCCATCGCCTCGCTCCCCGAGATCGTGTGCGACTGGTACGACGAGGGCGGCGCCGAGGGTCTGGCGGTGTGGCTCGACCAAGTCGCGGCGTTGGTTCCTGTCGACCGGCTCGAGCCGCTGGCGGAGCGGCTGGAGGATCCCGATATCCCCAAGGTGTTCCACGACGGCAAGCGGGTGATCCGCCGTCTCGACGGACTCGGCATCGACGTGACGGGGGTCGGCTTCGACACCGCCCTCGCCGCCTACGTCGTCAACCCCGCCTCCCGCGCCTACGACCTGGCCGAGCTGGCCGGGCGCTACCTCGACGTGGAGCTCGAGTCGCCCGACGCCGAGGCGGACCAGTCCCCCCAGGCGACCCTCGACTTCAGCGAGGGCCCGGATCTGGACGCCGTCGCCCGGCGGGTGGAGGCGATCGCCCGCCTCGCCGGCCAGATGCGCACCGAGCTGGCGAACCGCGACGAACTGGACCTGTTCGAGGAGATCGAACTGCCGCTGGTGGCGGTGCTGGCTCGCATGGAGTCTGCGGGTATCGCTATCGACCGCGACTATCTCACCGACCTCGGGGACGACCTCCGCATCCGTCTCGCCGAGCTGGAGCGCAAGATCCATGACCACGCCGGCGAGCCGTTCAACGTCAACTCGACCGACCAGCTGCGGACCATCCTCTTTGACCGCCTCGGCCTCCCCGTCAGCAAGAAGACCTCGACCGGCAAGCCGTCGACCGACGCCAGCGTGCTGGAGAAGCTGCGGGACCACCACCCGCTGGTGGCCGACCTGTTGGAGTACCGGGAACTGGAGAAGCTGCGCTCCACCTACGTCGACGGCTACCTGCCGCTCGTCCGTGGCGATGGCCGGATCCACACCACCTTCAACCAGATGGCGGCGGCCACGGGGAGGCTCAGCTCGGAGGAGCCGAACCTGCAGAACATCCCCGTCCGGTCCGAGCAGGGGATGACGATCCGGCGGGCCTTCATCCCGCGGGAGGGATGGACGTTCATCGTCGCCGACTACTCCCAGATCGAGTTGCGGGTGATGGCCCACCTGACCGGCGACGAGGGCCTCGTCTCCGCCTTCCGGGAAGGCCAGGACATCCACACCGCCACCGCCGCCCGCGTCTTCGGCGTCACGCCTGACCTGATCAGCTCGGAGATGCGACGGCGGGCGAAGGTCATCAACTTCGGCCTGCTGTACGGGATGGAGGCGTTCGGTCTCGCCCAGCGTCTCGACATCTCCCGGGACGAGGCGGTCGAGCACATGAACGCCTACTTCTCCCAGTTCCCCGACGTGAAGGCGTTCTTGGACGGGGTGGTGACCGAGGCGCGTCGCAACGGTTTCACCTCCACCCTGTTCGGCCGCCGCCGCTATCTGCCGGAGTTGAAGTCGGACAACTTCCGCATTCGGCAGATGGGCGAGCGGATGGCCCTCAACGCCCCGGTGCAGGGCACGGCGGCCGACATCATCAAGCTGGCGATGATCGCCCTCGACCGCGAGTTGGTCACCCGCAAGATGCAGACGACGATGCTGCTCCAGATCCACGACGAGCTCATCCTCGAAGCACCCCCGGAGGAACTCGACGACGCCATCGCCCTCACGCGGGAGACGATGGAGACCATCACCACCCTCAACGTCCCCCTCGACGTCTCCATCAACACCGGCCCCGACCTCGCCAGCGTCAAAGCCTGACCCTTCCTTCTTCTCCCCCCTGCGGAGGGAGCGATTTCTACCTTTTCTCCCCCCGGCGGGGGGAGTACCGGCCGCAGGCCGGGGAGGGGGGCTGGCAGTTGGCGGCGAGGTTGTCTCCCCCTGCGGGTGGAGTGATTTCTCTTTTCTCCCCCCGGCGGGGGGAGTACCGGCCGCAGGCCGGGGAGGGGGGCTGGCAGTTGGCGGTGGAGGGTTGTGTCCCCCCTCTGCCTCGCCTGGCGGCGAGGCTGTCTCCCCCCTGCGGGGGGAGAAAGTGTTCTTCTTCCTCCCCCCTGTGGAGGGAGAGACTTCTTTCTTTTCTCCCCCCGGCGGGGGGAGTACCGGCCGCAGGCCGGGGAGGGGGGCTGTGCGGCGGAAGGAGAAAATCAGCGGGAGGGCCGTAGCTGTTCGACGGTGAGGACGATCGAGGCGAAGACGTCGTCGAGGTGGTCGCGGACGTCGCGGTTGGCGAAGCGGAGGATGGTGAAGCCCTGCGACTCGATCCAGGCGGTCCGCTCGCGCTCGTCCGAGTTCTCGTGGGTGTCGCCGTCCACTTCGACGACGATGCGGGGGTCGAACGACGCGAAGTCGGCGATCCAATGGCCGATCGGAACCTGGCGTCGAAATCGCGCTCCCGTCGCGCGGCGGTTGATCGCCGACCACAGCCGCGCCTCGGACCAGGGCATCTCCTGACGGAGCACCCGGGCGAACTCGGACACTTGTCTCGTGTGCGCTGGCCTTCCCACGACCTGCACCGTGCCCGATCGCTGTGACACATCCCACCCCAGTTGGTCGGGAGGGCCGTGGCTGGTAGCCTGCGGGTGCCTCGGCGCCGTTCGCGCGTGCCGGGAGTAACCCTTCGGAGGTAACGAACCCATCTATGTCTGAGAACGAGTCCGCGCCTATCGAGGACGAGGTCGTGTCCGACGACCCCGCCGTCGAGGAAGCGCCTGAGATTCCGGAGGCGGAGAAGGTCGACGAGACCGAGCCCGCAGCCGACGAGCCCACCGTACCTGTAGCCGACGAATCCCCAGCCGCCGAGACCGAGCCCGAGCCAGCCGCCGAGACCGAGCCCGAGCCGGAGGCCGCCGCCGAGACCGAGCCCGCCGCCGAGACCGAGCCCACCCG
>CAZCRP010000197.1:0-5572 GCA_964501055.1 uncultured Acidimicrobiaceae bacterium | reverse complement strand
ATGGTGTCGGCGTCGTGGCGGGCCGTGGAGCGTTCCCGTTCGAGCGCCGGCCGGTCGCCGCCCAGCGCCTCGCGAGCTGCGACGAGCCCGGTCCATTCCTGCCAGGCGGCTCCGTAGCTGTCGCGCGCGGCGAGTCCGCCCGCGTCGAGCAGCCGGTCGACGAGCCGTCGCACCTCTCCGGGGCGGGTGATGGTGAGCTGGTCGTGCTGGGCGACGACCTCGACTGCCCCGGCTGTTGCCTCGTCGAGCGCGGCCGTGGAGGCGATGGAGCCATTGAGATATGCCCGACTCCGCCCTTCCTTGCGCAGGCGGCGTCCCGCCCCCACCTCGACGTCACCGACCATCAGCCGGCCCTCGACCACCGCCTCGTCACCGAAGGGCCCGACGAGGTCGGCGCGAGCATCTGCTCCCAACAGCAGTCTGAGCGCGCCGAGGAGGAGAGTCTTGCCTGCGCCCGTCTCGCCGGTGACCACGGTCAGCCCGGAGCCGAGTTCCATCTGCGCGTGGCGGATCACGCCGAGGTTTCTGACCACCAGTTCGTCGATCACCGGTCCTCCAGCCGGAACTTACGGGTGATCCGACCGGGAAAGCCCTCCGCCCGCATTCGGACGAACCGGGCCGGTGTGGGACCGGCGCCGACCACCGCCTTGTCCCCTTCCTTCATCGCCCCCAGTTCACGCCCGTCGGAGCTGACCCGCACCGGACGATCGTCCGCCACGGTGATGCTCACCACCGAGTCGGCAGGGATCACGAGCGTGCGGTCGAACAGCGAGTGTGGTGCCACCGGGGTGACGAGGATGCCGTCGACCCTCGGGTCCATCAGCGGGCCGCCGGCGGAGAACGAGTAGGCGGTGGATCCCATCGAGGTGGCTACGACGAGGCCGTCCGCCCGGTGACGGAGAAAGCGCTCGCCGTCGACTTCGACGTCCAGCACCACAAGCCGCTGTGAGTCGATCTTCTCGACGACGATGTCGTTGATCCCCAGTCCCGTGCTGCCGTCGGGCAACGTGACCTCGATCGTGTTGCGGTCCTCGATTCGGTAGCGGCCCTCTGCCAGTGCCGCCACCGTCTCGTCCAACTCCTCCGGCTCTGCTTCGGCCAGGAATCCGATCGTCCCGAGGTTCACGCCGACGATGGGCACATCCAGCGCCACCGCGATGTGGGCCGCTTCGAGCACGGTGCCGTCGCCTCCCACCGCCACCACGAGGTCGACCGGACCATCGTCCTCGACCGGCCGCGCGTGCATGCCACGATCGCGCGCCAGGGCCATGAAGGCGTCTGCGTACTCGATCGCCTCCGGGGTGCTCGAGATGACCAGGCCGATGTCCTTCACTCGCCCTCCCGATCCTCTCCCTCGTCCGGCAACCCGAGGTCGGCGGCACCCTGGCCTGGTCGGACATGCACGAAGTACTCCACGTTCCCCTTGGCGCCGGTGATCGGTGACAGCGCCGTCGCCACCGTACCCAGTCCGGCTGCCGCCAGACACTCGACGACCGATCTCAGGGCGGCTTGCCGGGAGGCGCGGTCGCGCACGACGCCACCTCTGCCGACCTTTCCTTTTCCGACTTCGAACTGCGGCTTGACCAACAGCACCAGCTCGCCGTCGTCAGTGACGAGCTGGCGCAACTTGTCCGCCACAGTGCACAACGAGATGAAGGAGAGATCGCCGACGATGAGCGAGAAGGGGGCTCCCAGTTCGTCCGGGTCGGCGTGGCGGATGTTCGTGCGGTCCCTCACCGTCACATCTCCCCGCTGCGCCAGCCGCTCGTCCAGTTGGCCGTACCCGACGTCCACGGCCACGACCGCGGCCGCGCCCCGCTGGAGGAGACAGTCGGTGAAGCCTCCGGTGGAAGCTCCCACGTCGAGGCACCTTCGGCCCGCCGGGTCGATCCCGAAGGCGTCGAGCGCCCCTTCCAGCTTGAACCCGCCCCGGCCCACGAAGCGAGGGGGAGGGCCGATGATCTCGACCGGGGTGGCCGGGTCGACCAGCGTGGTGATCTTCGGGGACGGCACCCCGCCCACCCTGACAGACCCTGCTTCGACCAGCGCGGCGGCTTCGGCCCTGCTGCGAGCGATTCCCCGCCGGACCATCTCCTGATCGAGTCGGCGGCGTGTCAGGAAGTCCCGTCCTCGGCGTCGAGCAATGATTCGAGGAGGTCGGCCGCCTCCGCCAGGGGGGCAACCGCCTCGGCCGGGTCGAGCTCGGACGCCGATTCGATCAACTCGGAGACCCGCTCGATAGGGTCGCGCTCCTGTGGTGTGGTATCCATGCCGGGCATTATCGCGGACCCCACCGACAGGACCCGTCCTTGCTCCCGTTACGCGACGACAACCCGACCCACCGCTCGGCGATCGTCACCGGCCTGATCCTGGTCGCCTGCGTGTATGCGTTCATCGCGGAGCAGCCCTTCGAGGAGGCGGAGGCGTTCGCGTTCTTGTACGAACGCGCCACGATCTCGTGTGAGGTCGTCACCGGATCGCCCCTGTCGGCCGACGAGATCCGATCCGGGACCTGCTCGTCGGACGCGGGGCCCGCCGCCTTCCCCGACAAGAGCATTCCGCTGAGCTTGCTGACCTCGCTGTTCCTGCACGCCAACCTCGCCCACCTGTTCGGGAACATGTGGATCTTCTGGATCTTCGCCAACAACATCGAGGATCACCTCGGTCACCTGCGGTTCCTGGTCTTCTATCTGGCGACGGGCCTGGTCGCCACCGGGACGTTCGTGGCGATGAACCCCTCGTCGACGGTGCCGCTGATCGGTGCCTCCGGTGCCATCGCCGGAGTCATGGGCGCCTACCTCATCCTCTTTCCCACGGTCGGGATCACGAGCATCATCCCCCCGCTCTTCTTCTTCCCGTTCCGGGTGCCGGCTTGGGTGTTCCTGGGTCTGTGGCTCCTCGGACAGTTCGCGATCTCGTCTGCGGCCGGGCAGGTGGCATGGGAGGCCCACGTCGGGGGCTTCATCGCCGGGGCGGCCTATGCGCTGGCGAGGCGGCGGGCGATCCTCCAGCGCGGCAGACGCTACGGCAGGAGGTGATCGACGAGCGCCGCCAGGTCCCTTACCGAAAGAGTGGGAGCTTGTCGCGGCGGATCGGCGACGCCGGTAGTGACGTGGACCGTCGACCATCCCTCCTCGCGTCCCATCGCCAGGTCGGTGTCATCCCGGTCGCCCACGATCCAGACATCCCCGGCGGCCTTCGCCGCCAGCAGTTTGCGCATCGGGGCGTGCGGCTTGCCGGCCACCTCTGCCACCTCCCCGGTGGCTCGTTCGACGGCAGCCAGCAGGGATCCGGCTCCCGGTCGCAGTCCCTCGGGGGTGGGGTAGGTCGGGTCGTGGTTGCTGGCCAGCAGCCTGGCCCCCCGGCCGACCGCTAGCACCGCTCCCGACAGCCGATCGTATGTGAGCTGCGGGTCGAGACCCACCACCACCGCCTCGGCGGCCCGCCAATCCGGGGTCACTTCACACCCCCGCTCCGTCACGGCCTCCGAGATGCCGCGGCCGCCGAGGACGTAGACGGAGGTGCCGGGCTCCAGCAGTGTCGCCACCGCCTGCGCCGAGGTGACGACCTGCTCCGGCCGGGCAGGATATGCCACCACCCGCCGGATCTTGTCGGCCGCCTCCTGCGGCGTGCGGGAGGCGTTGTTGGTGCAGAAGATCACCGACCAGCCCGCGGCGGTGAGCCGGGCGAGCGCCTCCCCTGATCCGGAAATGGCCTCTTCCCCGAGGTAGACGACCCCGTCGAGGTCGCACACGAGCGTCGCCATCAGGCGGTTCGCCACCGAGTGAGGATCGAGTCGAGCAGGGCGGTGGTGGCGTCGACCGACGCCACGGACACGCGCTCGTCGTTGCCGTGGAACATCGTCAGGAAGTCGGGAAAGGACATCGCCTCGTCGAACAGTCCCACGCCGTAGGCAGTGACGCCTCTGGCCCGGAAGAAGCGGGCATCGGTGGTCGCGGGCATCAGCGTCGGGATCACCCGCCTGCTGCCGGTGTGGGTCTCGATCCCGTCCACGATGCACTCCCACAAGCTGGTTCCCGTCGGGGAGGCGTTGGCCTCGTGGTCAGCAACCGGGATGATCTCGAGCCGGTCGAATGCCGAGCCCACCGCTTTGCGAATGTGGTCATCGACGTCTTCGCGGCCTTGGCCGGGCAGCGCACGGAAGTCGACCTGTCCTTCGGCGAGGTCGGGAATGACGTTGGCCTTCACCCCGGAGGCGATGACATTGGGCGAGACCGTGAGATGGGTGCAGGCGTGCAGATAGGCCGCCAGCCGGGGTGACTCGGCGGCGACGTCGTCGATGGCCGCGTCCACCCGGTCCGGGTCGGTGAGCCGCGCTGCCAGCTCGCGCTCGAAACCGGCGCTCTCGACGAACGCCCGCCAGACGTCCGAGATGAGCACCGGCGACGGCGTCTCGAACAGGGCGTGCACGGCCTCGGCCATCGCCGCGAGGGCGTTGTCGCTCCCGTATGGGACGCTGCCATGGCCCGGCTTGCCGCGGGAGCGCAGCACCGTCCAGAACGGGCCCTTCTCCCCCACCGACACGGGATAGGCGGGCCGGCCGTCGAGGCGCAGCGGCGGATAGGCGATCTCGGTGAGCAGGTAATCGGTCTCGACCAGGTCCCACCGTTCCTCGACCAACGGCTTGGCGCCGAGGCCCCCGGCTGCCTCCTCGTCGGCCACGGCGAGGAACACGAGGTCGCCTGGCAGGGGCGCGACGTCTTCGTCCAGGTACTGCTTGAAGACGACCGCCATCGCCGCTGTCAGGTTGAGCATGTCGACCGTTCCCCGTCCCCACACGAAACCATCCGCGACGTCGCCGGCGAATGGATCGACCCTCCACCCGTCCTCGTTCACGGGCACCACGTCGAGATGGCCCATCAGCGCCAGCGTCGGAGCGCCGGGATCCGCGCCCGGGATGCGGTACACGGTGGAGGTCCGCCCGGGGTGAACCTCGTAGGTGGTGCCCGCCCGGCCGAAGAAGTCGTGCAGCGTCTCCACGGACCGAATCTCGTGCCCGCTGTCCGGGGTCCCGTCGTTGACGCAGGCGTTGCGGACGAGTGTGCGCAGGAGTTCAACCGTCTCAGACATCCCCCCAAACGGTACAGCCCGCCGACAGGCGGGCGTTGTTTGTTCCCCTTGGGGGGAACCGGCCCGGACACGGAGTGGACGGGTGGAAGGGGGGCGAGCGAGCGGAGGGAGCGAGGGCCGACAGGCGGGCGTTGTTTGTTCCCCTTGGGGGGAACCGGCCCGGACACGGAGTGGACGGGTGGAAGGGGGGCGAGCGAGCGGAGGGAGCGAGGGCCGACAGGCGGGCGTTGTTTGTTCCCCTTGGGGGGACGAGCGAGCGGCTATCGCAGGTAGGGGGCGATGCGGTCCAGGAGGGCGGGCATGGTGGCGATCAGATCCAACTCGCGCGCCTCGGCGGGAGTGGCCCACCTCACCTCGGCGGCGTCGTCGCCCGCCGCCAAGATGCCGCCGAGGGGGAATCCGACGTAGTCGACGAGCGTGAAGTGCCACTCAGGCGGGTCTCCCGGACCGATCACCTCGCCGGTCCAGACGACAGGGCCCA
>CAZCRP010000196.1:0-5643 GCA_964501055.1 uncultured Acidimicrobiaceae bacterium | reverse complement strand
ACCGTCGTCCAGCCCCGCGGCCTCGCTCTTCAAGCCGAGGGCAACGCCGAACGCGGCTCGGCGGACCAGTCGCTCCACTTCGAGGATGCCAATCCCGCGGGCATGGCCGCCGATGTCGCCGCTGCCGAGGAGTGGTTCGGCACGATCGACGTGATCGGCCGCCGTTACGTTCCCATCCCAGGCGTGTTCGAGCCGGTCGAGCTCCGGTCCCAGGATCCAGACGGAGCGTTCAGCGCACCGATGCTCGATCTCGTGGATGGGCGCTACCCGACTACGAACGGCGAGATCGCCGTGACCGATGACCTGGCCGAGACCCTCGACGTCGGGATCGGAGCGACCGTCGATCTCGACGGCACCACCTGGACCGTGTCGGGCGTGGTTGAGAACCCGAGCGATCTCAGCGAAGCGTTCGCCCTGGTCGACCCGAGTCACGCCGTGCGTTCGGAATCCGTGACGATCCTGGCCGGCGGGAGCGCCGATAGAGTTCGGTCGTTCCGCGCACCCAGCGGCGCGTCTCCCACGGCTAGCGGTGGGCCCGGCGACGAGGGCGTGATCGCGGCGGTCGGTGTGCTCGTGGCGGCGTCGATGCTGCTGGCACTGGTCTCCCTCGTCGCCGCGGCGGGTTTCGTCGTCGTTGCCCAACGCCGGCTTCGCCAGCTGGGAATGTTGGCGGCGGCCGGAGCCACCGAGCGGCACGTGCGCCTGGTGACGGTGGCCAACGGTGCCGTCGTTGGTCTCATCGCGGCGGTCGCTGGGGCGGCCATCGGCCTAGTTGTCTGGATTGCCGTCGTTCCGGGTCTGGAGACGGTTGTGGGGCAACGGATCGCGCCATCCAACGTGCCATGGTGGCTCATCGGGGCGTCGATGGCGCTGGCTGTGGTTGCGGCGACCGCGGCGGCGTGGTGGCCGGCCCGGTCTGCCGCTCGCGTTCCGATCGTGGCCACCTTGTCTGGTAGGCCGCCTCCACCCCAACCGACGGGCCGCCCATCGACATGGGGTGTACCTCTTGTCGTCGTCGGCGTCGCCCTCCTCGTAATCGTCGGCAGCCTCGTCGACTCGTTCGTCGACGTCGCGTTGATCCTGATCGGCAGCGTGTCGCTCGTCCTCGGAATCCTTCTCCTCGCCCCGATGACAACGATCCGGGCCGCGACCCGACTGGCAGAAGGAACCTCGGTGCCAGTCCGACTGGCCCTACGGGATCTTGCCCGCTACCGGGCCCGTTCGGGCGCCGCCTTGGCCGCCATCAGTCTCGCCCTCGGGATCGCCGTGGCCATCGTCCTGGCCTCCAGCGCCGCCCTCTACGCCTCGAATGCGGAAGGCAACCTGTCCGAAACCCAGCTCCTGGTCAGAATCGGTGAGATTCCGTCGACCGGCGACATCTCCCCGATCCCGGATCGAACCCAGAGCGAACTCGATCAGCTCGAACGCGTGGTGGACGAAATCGCCGCCGCTGTGGAGGTGGCCACAGTCACACCGATCGACGTTGCCCTTGCCCCGGATTTCGAGGGCATTGACGGCCTGCCCGCCATGGTCCTCACCGAGGAAGTGTCACAGGGCCTCCGACGAATCCTCAGCCTCCTGTACGTGGCCACGCCGGAGCTACTCGACCACTACGGAGTCGACCTCGACACAGTCGATCCGTCGACCGAGATCCTGACCGTCGAGACAGGCACGCTGTGGTTGGAGCCGATCGAACCAGAGGTCGTCCAGGACCCGACACGGCTGAGTACCGGATACACGTCCCTTCCCGGCTCCTTCATCACACCTGCCGAGCTGCGTCATCGGGGCTGGGACACGGCCCGAGCCGCATGGTTGATCGACGCGACCGCTCCCATCTCCGACGAGCAGTCCGCCGAAGCCGTGCGACTGGCGGCCAACGCCGGAATCACCGTCGAGACGCGCGACTCCCAGAGAGACCTGCATACTCTCCGCAACGGCGCCACCGCCGTGGGCATGGTCGTCGCGCTCGGGATCCTCGCCATGACCGTGGGATTGATCCGCACCGAAGCATCGGGTGATGTCCGCATCCTCACCGCAACCGGGGCGACAAGCCGGATACGGCGCGGCATCACTGCAGCGACGGCGGGCGGACTCGCCCTCCTCGGCGTTCTGATCGGCACGGCCGGCGCCTTCCTGGCGATCATCGCCATCCATGCCCGCGATCTCGGCGCCTTGCTCCCGGTACCGGGCCTGAACCTCGTCCTCATCGGCATCGGTGTCCCGCTGGCCGCCGCATCTGCCGGGTGGCTGTTGGCAGGACGGGAACCCAAGGCGGTCGCCCGTCAACCGATCGAGTAGGCGCCGCGAGAGCCCGAACTCATCGATGCTGCACGAGCACATCGCCGGGTCCTCATTCCCGGAGAGTCTGGCGAGTACTTGGCATGCGCACCGGTGAGGGCGTAGCGATGTCGCCGTACCGCTCCCCCGCGAATGCCGATCCAGGAGGTTCGTGGCGACCGCGTGGCCCCGGCTTCATCGCCCGGTGGCCCTCACGTTCCTCATATACGCGGCGTACTTGCGCCGTCCCAGGTATCGCCACATGAGCTTGACAGGGAGTGGCAAGGTGCCCAAGAACCACTCCGCCTCCGCGGCCGACGCGACCGACTCGAGTTCTCCTGTCGCGATCAGTTTCTCGGGATTGGTGAACTTCTCGAAGGTCTCCTGGCCGAACTGCTCCCATTCCTCAGCCGTAATGTGGGCGCGGATCAGTGGGACGACGTGGGCCTCCTCGTCGTCGAGGTGCTCGACCAACGCTGCGGTGAACTCATCCAGCGCCGTTGCCAGTTCCTCGCCGCTCGCCGGCGACCGCCCCCAAGCGCGCAGGAGTGCACGTACCCGTTCCGATCGCTCGGCGACCACCTCGTGTTGCGCCTCCATCCGGTTGATCAGCTCAGCCTCTGGGGCAGCGCGCTCGAGCAGCCGCGGCCAGATGTTCGTGTCCTCGCCGCTGTGGTGGTTGTGCAGCCCGTTCAAGTGGAAATTCAGATACGCGGCGATCGTCTCGGCGCGCGCGGTGTCGCCCGCCGGCGCCTGCCGAATCAGGGCGGCGACCATAGGGAAGCCACGCCGGAAGATCCGGTGGATGATAGCCATCTCCTCGGTACGGGCGGGTCTGGCCGCAGGGGCGATCACCGGGCACCCCCGTCTGCGGCAGGTCGTCGCTCCAACGCCTCGCGAAGGTGGGTCATGTTGGCCTTCTCCTGTCGTCTCATCATCAGCATGAACAACGGGAACACGACTCGGAACCACCCGGTGGGACGCGCATCGAACTCGAAGACGAGCCGGGTACGGTCACCGACGAGGTCAATCGTGCCAGTGGCCCGGACGGAGACCGGTCCGCCGTTCACGACCACCCACCGCCACGGACGATCGAACTCGACACACTCCACCTCGAGGGCCGACGGCGCCCCCTTCCATCGGGCGAGGAATCTCGTGCCCAGCCCGACCGGACCGTCGGTGATCTTCTCGATTGAGACGGCCGTGGGGTTCCACTCCAGCTCGTTGCGGTGGTCGACGCAGTAGTCGAAAACGTCCTCGGGGGAGCAGGCGATCAGCGTCTGGTTGGTGATGACGGCCATGGCAAGGTCCTTTCCGTGCGGGCATTCAGTGGATGCGTCTGCGCAGCGCGCGGCCGACGTCCAGGTGGAATGGCGCGTTTCATCTCCCGCACCCCACTGGGCGTTCATGAGCGCACACCGGACGCGGCAGGCGTGGCCAACGGCCGGCTCGGGCGTGGATCGGAATGGAGCGGGGCCCAGCCAAGAGCGGCGAACAGCAACACCCACCCGCCGATCGCGAGTCGCGCCACCACGAATGGTCCGAAGATCGCCGGCGTCATCGGTGCGAAGAGGTAGATCCCAAGGGCCAGCAACGTCATGGCCAGCACCGATAGCGCACCGCCCAGCCACGCCCAGGTGCCGGCCCCCCCGAACCCACGTCGCCAGACGGCATGCAGCCCCCAAGCCAGCGCCAGATGGTGGACGAAGAAGCACATCTGAATCGCGGTGAAGCCAGCTGCGGTGAGCGGGTAGCTGAATCGGTCGTCGTTGACGGCCGCCGCCAGCCATCCAGACCCACGCCGGAGAGCCGCCCACAGGCGGGGCGGATCGCTGTTCGGGCATCGGCCGAGATCGGGCCGTGACGGTGGTCCTTGCCATCACGATCCTTTCGCTCGACCATCACTCCTTCGACCACTGTGTTCTCACGCTGACCCGATGCGCCATGACGAGCACTCACCGCTCGCTCACCGAACCACCCGCAGATGACTCCGCGGCTGCTCGGTTCCCGAACACGATCATCGCGGTGTGTGCCATGCCGAAGATCGGTCCACCCGGCAGCGCGAATCCGACCCAGAACAACGAACTCGATCGACAACAGCAGCGATCGCCGGCCGAGGATGCGCACGCCGTCGGCACCACAACATCGATCCGACCACCGCCGCACACACCTGGACGAAGCCGAGCAGCAACGGCACTGTGGTCCTGAACTCCCAGATCCCCCGCCGTACAGGCGCCAGGCCCGTACACGCCGGGCAGGCCGAAGCGGGTCGCCGGTACGAGTGTGAGCACCGCGACGGTCCCCGGCTTCCTCACCATGACGATCTTCCCGACAACACCCCATTCAGGTCACCCAGGCTCGCCGCCATAGGGGGTCCGTGATCACGACGAGCGGTCACCGAACGCCTAGCGATCGGCAACCCCGGGGGTACGCTGGACTTCCACTGCCCTTTCGAGCCCGGGTGGAATGATGACCGCGGCCACGACCTTCGGAGCTCGGCTCAGAGAGTTACGGCTGGCCGCCGGGTTCACCCAGGAGGCGTTGGCCGATCGAGCCGGCATCAGCGCACGTGCGGTGAGCGATCTCGAGCGCGACCCACTCCGCACACCGCGGCTCGACACGGTGCGGCTGCTAGCTGATGCCCTCGCACTAGCCACCCAGTGGCGAGCCGAGTTGCTCGCACTAGCCCAGCCCCCGATGCCGGCAGGCTCGCTCCTGGTCCGCGCACCGATCACCGACGCTCTCACGACGCTGATCGGTCGCGAGGACGAGATCTCGACACTCGTCAAGCTCTTGGCCGACCGTGAAACGCAGTTGATCAGCCTTACCGGGCCAGGCGGCGTAGGCAAGACGCGCCTCGCTGTGCACGTCGCCGCCTCGCAGGCGAGCCAGTACGCGGATGGGGCGGTGTTCGTCGACCTCGCGCCGCTCCGCGACCCCGGACTGGTGTTGCCGGCGATCGCCCAACAGCTCGGGCTCGACGAGAACTCCGCAGTTCCGGTGGCACAGCGGCTCACAGCCGCGCTGCGGGGACGGCAGTTGTTGATCCTGCTCGACAACGCCGAGCACCTCCTCGAAGCCCGGGCCGAGCTGCTCGCCCTGCTCAGTGCCTGTCCCGAGGTCATCGCCCTGGTGACGACGCGGATGCCACTCGACGTCCGTGGGGAGCGGCAGTACCGCATCGCGCCACTCCAGCTACCCGCGCCCGGTGAGGGCATGCCCGGGGGGTCGGCGTCGGAGGCGCTGTTCCGGGACCGCGCGCTCGCGGTGGGCATCGACCTGCCGCCCAGCACGGCCGCGGCCGTGGCTGACATCTGTCGACGACTCGACGGGCTTCCCCTGGCGCTCGAGCTGGCAGCGGCACGG
>CAZCRP010000195.1:0-5657 GCA_964501055.1 uncultured Acidimicrobiaceae bacterium | reverse complement strand
CGGAAGCAGCCCTCACCCAGCGTCTCGCCGATCTGAGCAACGGCACATACGTTCAGTCGTCGGCAATCACGCTCGGGGAGTTCATCAGCACACTTTGGCTTCCAACGATCAAGTCGAGAGTCAAAGAAACTACTTACGCGGGCTACGCCTCTGCCAGCGCGAGATACGTCGTGCCTCTCCTCGGCCACTTGAGGATTCAGGACATCACCCCCGCCCACATCACAGGTTCATACTCGAAGATGCTCACTGGTGATCTTCCCGTGCCGCCTCGAAGGACGAGACGTGAGCAACAGGTCGAAGGTCGCTCCTACAAGCCGCGGCAGAGTCGTCCGCTGTCTCCGAAGACTGTCCACAACACGCACTTGCTGATCCACAAGATCATGTCTGACGCTGTGGACAGCGGTCTGATCACCCGCAACCCCACGGCCAGGGCCAAGCCTCCGCGGCCGGCGAGGCCCGAGATCAAGACTTGGACTGCGAGCGAACTCGATCGGTTCCTTCACAGCGTCAGAGACTCACCTCAGTACCCGCTCTGGCGCTTGATCGCTCTGACGGGCGTCCGCCGAGGCGAGGCCCTCGGTCTCAGAGTCGAGGACGTGGACTTCGCAGCACACCGCATCCTCGTCAGGCAGAACCTCGTGCATGTCCAGGGTGGCGGCATCTCGTTCACCACCCCCAAGAACCACCAGGCCCGGACCATCGACCTCGACACCGAAACAGTCTCCGTGTTGCGCTCACAGAAGGTCACCATCGCGGAGCAGCGGCTCGCCTGGGGAGAGGGCTACAGCGATCACGGACTCCTGTTCCCAAGGGAAGATGGACAGCCTCGAAGGCCGGACTCGGTCAGCAAGGAGTTTGTGCGCCTCGTGTCAGTGGCAGTCAAGGCCGGGATCGTGTACCGCCGGATTTCGCTCCACAGCTTGAGACACACTCACGGCTCGATTGGGATCGCCGCCGGGATACCCGTCAAGGTGATGGCCGAGCGCCTGGGCCACTCGTCACCAGCATTCACCATGTCGGTGTACCAGCACGTTCTACCTTCAATGCAGGCTGAGGCGGCAGCCATCATCGCCCGGACAATCAGCGCAGCCACCGAAGATGAGGACAGCACCTCATCGACCCTGGAGTCGCACGAGGCGTAGATGTGGGCCGCGACAGTCCTCGTGAGGCGTAGGTCGTTGTGGTCCCGCTCGGGTGCGTCAACCGAGACTTGAGCAAGAACCGTGAGCATCCGGAGGGCAGCGCGGCTTGGATCTGGGATCACCGCCCGTCTCCACTGACTCCAACGCCTCTCGAAGCTCTGGGATTGGGCAGGGATTGGGCAGCAGGCACCGCCATAAGAGAAGGCCCTGGTCAGAAAACGCTCTGACCAGGGCCTTCGTTCGTAGCGGGGGCGGGATTTGAACCCGCGACCTTCGGGTTATGAGCCCGACGAGCTACCAGACTGCTCCACCCCGCGTCGGTATGTCTCAAGGGTAGAGGACTGAGGAGAGGTCCGCAAAGGCCCCGGTCAGTGCTTCACCTCGAGCGCACCGAACAGGACGGTGGCGTTGATGCGCAGGTGGGGAGCGTCGGCGGGGAGGCGATCCTTGGCCGTGGCGTTCTCGAAGGCGCCGAACAGGGGCATGCCGCCGATGTCCACCCGCCACCCGTCAGGGACCCGGATCTCGACACCCCCGAAGGCGACGAACACCTCGAGGCTGGCATCAGGGGCGAGGGTGGCGTCGCGCAGATCGATCTCGGATCCGCCGAAAATCGCTCCCACCCTGCCGCCCTCGAACGCCGACGAGTGCGAGGCCAACTCACTGCCCGAGAAGAGGTTGAACGTGTCGACGCTGTCGGCGGTGTGCTCGCGCCGTGTCCCGAAACCACGGCCGAACATCACGAATACGCCCACCAGGATCAGCGCGACCGGGAACACCACCCCCATCGTGTCGACCACGCCCGTGGTGCGGAGCAGCACCGCAGTGCTGATGGCGATCACGATCGCCGGCGGGATCCACTGCCGGGGGTTCGACAGCAGACTGAACAACCCGCCGAGCACGATCGGCGCCGGCCACCACGCCGAGATGACGTCGCCTGAGTCCACCACGTCGGCATTGCCCAGCAGCAGGATCGTTCCCAGCGCCACGATCACGAGTCCCACATAGGCGCGCGCCCAGTTCATTCCGCCCTCCAGTGATTCGATAGGCCATCTTCGCATCCAACGGCACGGAATCGCCAGAGCACTTCGACCCGTCGCGTTGGTGGCCGCGGATGCCTGGTACGAATGCGGTCAGGTTCGGGAGGCGGGGTATGTCTCGTCGCGGACGAAGCGGCCCGCCTCGGGGAGGAAGTCGACGAACTTCGCCAGCGCCAGGCCCTGTCGGTGACCGCAGCGGCGGCCGCCGAGATGCTCCGCCACGTGGGCCGCGAAGCCGGCCAACAGGCCGTCGACCAGGTGCTGCGCCCCCGCGCCCAACCCACAGCGGTTGGCGTCCGTGACCCGGGAGAGCCAGCCGACGATCTCGTCGAGATCGCGCTCGTCGCCGCCCTCGCCGAGCGCGCCGAGGCCGGCGCTCAGGCCAGCGGTCCCGAGCTTGCACGGCGGGCACTGCCCGCAGGATTCGACGGCCAGAAAGTCGGCGAGCACCTTCGTCGAGTGCACGACGCAGGCCGTGTCGTCTCCGACGATCATCCCGCCCGATCCCAGCCCGGACCCGATCTGCTTGAACGAGGCGAAGTCCAGCGGAACGTCGAGGTGGCGGGGGGTGATGGGAGCGTTCGAGGCACCGGAGAACACAAAGCCCACCGACCGTCCTTCGGCCGGGCCGTCGCCCGCCCCATAGACGAGCACGCTCAGGGGAGAGCCCATCGGCAGCTCGACGACCGTCTCCCGCTGCACGTCGCCGGATACCGTGAACACCATCGTCCCCGGCGAATCCACGCTCCCCACCGACCGGAACCAGGCCGCCCCCTCCCGCATGATGTGCGGGACGTGCGACAACGTCTCGACATTGTTCACGACTGTCGGGTTGGCGGTGGCGTCCCATCCCACCGATCCCGCTCCCACGCCGGCAGCCATGTCGGTGTGCAACCCGACGAGATACGGCGGCAGCAGGCGGGGGAGCGGATCCCGCCCTTCGATCACCTCCAACAGCGCCGTCTCCTCGCCCAGGAGATAGTCGTCGGGTCCGGTCACGATGCGGATGTCGATCTCCCCCAGCATGCCGGCGCCATCCATCTCGGCCGCTGCCTCGTCCAACCGATCGACTTCTAGCCGGTAGGCGTCCTTGACTCCGATGTACGCCACGTCGGCTCCGATGGCGAAGGCTCCGATGGCGATCCCCTCGAGCAGTTGATAGGGGTTGGTGCGCATCAGCATCCGGTCCTTGAAGGTGCCCGGCTCGCCTTCGGCGGCGTTGCACACCAGATAGGTCCGCTGGTCCTCCGGCCGCTCGGCGGCTCCCGCCCACTTCACGCCGGTCGGGAACCCGGCGCCGCCTCGGCCGCGGAGCCGGGCGGTTCGCACGGTGGAGATGACCTCGGAGGGACCGACCCTCATCGCCGCGTCCAAGCCGGCACCGCCGCCGAGCGTCACCCACTCGTCGAGACTCTCGAGCGGGGCGTCGGGGAGGAGGTAGCGCCGGTCGGTCATCGGGACACCAGTTCGGGACGATCTCTGAACAGTTCGAGCGTTTCGGGATTGGCCAGCGCCTCGGTGTTCTTCACGCTGTCACCGTTCACCACCGCGGTCACCGCCAGTTCGGAGATCTTGCCGCTGCGGGTGCGGGGGATGTCGTCGACGGCGGCGATGATCGCCGGGACGTGGCGGGGAGACTCCTCGGAGCGCAGCCGCCGCCGGATCTCGTCCTCGAGCTCCGGGCTCAGCTCGTGGCCGTCGGCCAGCCGCACGAAGAGCACCACCCGGGTGTCGCTGCCGACCCGCTGACCTACCGCCACCGCTTCCATCACCTCGGCGAACTGCTCGACCACGCGGTAGATCTCGGCGGTTCCGATCCGCACTCCCCCGGCGTTGAGCGTTGCGTCGGAACGACCCAGAATCACCATGCCCCCCCGTTCGGTCCACATGGCGTAGTCACCATGGGTCCACACGCCGGGGAATCGGTCGAAGTACGCCTGGCGGTAGCGCTCGTCACCGTCCTCACCCCAGAAGGTGATCGGGGTGGAAGGAAACGGCTCGGTGCACACGAGTTCCCCTTGCTGGCCGGGCCCGAGCGGCCGGCCGTGGTCGTCGTAGACCTCCACCGCCATGCCCAGCGCCTTGCCCTGGATCTCGCCGGCGTACACCGGCTTGGTCGGGTCGCCGCCGACGAAACACCCACAGAGGTCGGTGCCGCCGGAGATGGAGGCGAGATGCACGTCCGGCTTGATGCCGTCGTAGACGAAGGCGAACCCCTCCGGCGACAGTGGCGAACCGGTCGAGGCGATGGTCCGCAGCGACTCCAGCCGATGCGTCTCGGCCGGACGGAGACCGGACTTCAACACGGCGTCGATGTACTTGGCCGAGACACCGAGCAGCGTGATGTCGAGGTCGTCCACCAGGTCGAAGAGCGCCTCGGGTCCGGGGTGGAACGGGTTGCCATCGAAGAGCACGAGGATCGCTCCACTGGCGAGCCCCGACACGAGCCAGTTCCACATCATCCACCCGCAGGTCGTGAAGTAGAAGAGCCGGTCGCCGGGACGGACGTCGAGATGGTGACGCTGTTCCTGCATGTGCTTCAACAGCACCCCGCCGGTCTTGTGCACCATGCACTTCGGCTTGCCGGTCGTGCCCGACGAGTACAGGACGTAATGCGGGTGATCGAAGGGGAACCGGTCCTGCGACAAGGGCGCTCCCCGGTGCGGGGCGACGTACGCCTCGTAGGTCACCGCCCCCGTGACCGACGAGATGTCCGGCTCACCGATGCTGGGCACCACCACCGTGGTCTCGACCGAAGGCAGCCGGGCGAGGATCTCGCTGAGTTGGGACAGGCGGTCGAACGACCGGCCGCCGTAGAGGTAGCCGTCGGCCGCCACGAGCACCTTCGGTTCGACCTGGCCGAAACGGTCGACGACACCGGCCGTCCCGAAATCGGCCGAGGTCGAGGTGAAGACCGCGCCGATCGACGCCGCCCCCAGCATGGCGATCACCGTTTCCGGCATGTGGGGCATCCACGCCGCCACCCGGTCACCGGCCGTGACACCAGCCGCCGTGAGTGCAGCCGCAAAAGCAGCCGTCTCGATCCGCAACTCCGCCCAGGTGATGGTGCGGTGCAGACCGTCTTCCCGCCGGTACTCGATGGCGGGTGCCTCGTCGGACGCCCCCCGTCCATCGAGAAGATTCTCGACGACATTCAGCTTCGCGTTGGGAAAGAACACCGTGTCGCGCATCCCCGCGCCGGCAACCATGGAGGTCGAGCCTTTGTCGCCGATGATTCCGACGTCGTCCCACACGTCCGACCAGAAGGCCCCAGGGTCAGACACCGACCAGGCGTGCAGCGCGTCGGTGTCCGGAAGATCGAGGCCCCGGTTGGTCGCCACCGACCGACGGAATCGATCGATCGCCGCGCCCGAGACCCTGTCGGGTGACGGAGTCCACAGGGCGCCGCTCATGGCCGAGGCGACATCCCGAGTAGGCCCCGCATCAGCCTGAGAACAGGCCCCGTATGGCAGCC
>CAZCRP010000194.1:0-5738 GCA_964501055.1 uncultured Acidimicrobiaceae bacterium | reverse complement strand
CGAGATCGAATGCCCCCGCCGACCGCATCGCCAGCAGCCGCCCCACCCAGCTCCTGGCGACCTCGGACCGGCCTGTCGCCCAGCGGGATCGCTGCCGCACCGCCACGCCTGGACGAACCGGCTTCTCGTCGGAGACCCGCAGATCGTGCAGCCATCGCACCGGGATGCCGGCGACGAACAGCCTCACGCCCAACTCCTGGTCCTCCACCAGGCTCGTCCCGAACCCGCCGGCCGCCGCCAGCGCCTCGGCGGTGAGGCACATGCCGGTGCCACCGAGATCCGCCGTCCACCCGAGGTTGGTGCGGGCCAGCTGCACCATCCGGTTCGACGCCCAGTAGCTGAGAGCGGAGGCGGTGGCGACCGGTGAGTCATCGGGGTTGGCGACGTCGAGATACGCCTGCAGTGCCTGGTGGCCGGCGTCGAGCTCGTCGGAGAAGCGGGTGAGGAGATCGGGCGGGACCCGGTTGTCGGCGTCGAGGACGACGAGCGCCTCCTCGGGGGAGAGCGGGTGTGCCTCGAGATACCAGGCGAGCGCTGGTCCCTTGCCGTCGGCGCCCGAGGTGCGTTCGGCCACCCGCGCGCCGTGGTCGAGGGCGAGGGCGACCGTGGAGTCGGTGCAGCGGTCGGCCAGCACCCACACCTCCCGCAGCGGATGGTGCTGACCGGCGAGGTCGGCGAGGACCCCGCCGATGACCGCCTCCTCGTCGTGGGCGGGGACCACGACCCGGAATCGGCGGCGGCGTTCCCCCGCGGGAGCGGGTCGCTGGTTGCGCCAGCCGGCCAGCGCCGTCGCCAGGTTGTAGGCGACGAGGGCGAGAACCAGTGCCTCGGCGCCGCGGAGCAGGCCCCGTAGCATGACGCACCGCAGGCTAGGGCCCGGACGGCCCGGGGAGAGACAGATGAGCAACGAGTACGGGTTCGCCCCCGGGTCGATCGCGGTGGTGCTGGGGACCCGGCCCGAGATCATCAAGCTGGCCCACATCATCCGCCTGCTGGGTGACGCCGCGCTGGTGATCCACACTGGCCAGCACTACGACCCGAAGCTGAGCGGCTCGTTCTTCGAGGAGATGCGCCTCCCCGAGCCCGAGATCTTCCTCGACGTCGGCGGCAGGACCCGCGGCGCCCAGATCGGCATCGCCGTCGAGAAGATCGACCGGTTGTTCGGCGAGCGGGAGCCGCAGGCGGTGATCGTCCAGGGCGACACCAACGCGGTGCTGGCGGGGGCGGTCGCCGCCAACGCCAGGGAGGTGGCGATCTGTCACATCGAGGCGGGGCTGCGCAGCTTCGATCGGGCCATGCCCGAAGAGCACAACCGGGTGGTCACCGACCACCTGGCCGATCTGTGCTGCGCCCCGACCGACGTCAACGTCAGGAACCTGGCGAACGAGGGCATCGGCGGCGCCCGGGTGGCGCTCACCGGCAACACCATCGTCGAGGCGGTGCTCGAACTGCTCCCGTCGGAGAGCGAGCAGAAGGAGATGGCAGTCCGCCACGGGGTTGAACCGGGCCAGTTCGTGCTGTCGACCTTCCACCGACCGGAGAACGTCGACGACGCCGCCAACTACCGCCTGATCCTGGAGGCGCTCGGCTCACTCGACCTGCCGGTGGTGCTGCCCCTCCATCCCCGCTCGGTGAAACGGGCGCAGGAGCACGGCCTCGGCGCGCTGCTCGACCGGATCCGGGTGGTGGAGCCGATCGGCTACCGGGAGTTCCTGGGGCTGGAGGCGGCCGCCGGCCTCCTCGTCTCGGACTCGGGCGGGGTCCAGGAGGAGGCGTCGATCGTGAAGACCCCGGTGGTGGTGGTGCGCAACTCGACGGAGCGTCCCGAGGTGATCGGCACCTTCGCCACCCGGGTCACTCCGGGCGAGGGCATCGCCGCCGCGGCCCGCGAGATGGCCGGACGGGATCTCGACGGATTCGAGACCCCGTACGGCGACGGCACGGCGTCGGCCCGGTCGCTGCGGGCGCTCGCCGACCTCATCCTGTGACGGTCACGGCAGATAGATCTGGTTCATCTCCACCACCGCGCCGTTGACGACGAGGAGGTTGAACGGCATGAACTCGGGGGTGAGCCCGTAGATGTCACCCGTGTCGCTGCCGGCCAGGATCGACGCGATCGTCGCCCGGTCGGTCTCCCGCGAGGCGAGGCTGCCGTCGGCTCCCGGGGCGATCACGGTGAAGGTGGCGTCGGATACGAAGCGCACCGGCATCCGCTCCTCGGTGGGGTTCCACAGGTAGACGTCGTTGGGGAGGTCCTCGCCTTCCGGGATCACCCCGTCGGCCACCGCCTGCGCCCTCGCCTCCTCGCCCGTCAGCACCCTGGCCGGGTCGACGACGAAGAGCCCGTCGCGCTCGGCGAGGACCCACACGAAGTTGTCACCGTCGGGCAGCATGAAACCGGTGTCCTCGCTGCCGCCGTCGAACGGTGCCGCCGCCAGCAGGTCCTCAAAGTGCGGCTGGAACGCGGCGAGGTCCACCGAGTCGAACGAGACCATCTCGTCCTTCCCCGGGCACCCGCCCTCGTCGTAGCCGGCGGCGACCACCAGGATCAGCCGACCGTGGGACAGCGAGGCGTACTGCAGGTTGAGCTCGGACGGCCGGCCGTCGCCCAGGATGCCGCGGAACCCGTACACCAGGCCGGTTCCCTCACCCAAGGCGATGGTGCGGGGCTCGAGCGGCTCCAGCAGATAGTCGGCGCCGCAGCCGGCGGCCCGATCCTCCTCGAAGGCCGCGACGAAGGCCGCCGCCATCGCACGCAGGTTTGCCTCGTCGTCGCGGGAGGGGTCGTAGACGTCGTAGGTGAGCGGATCGGCGATGAAGAGCTCGACGAGCCCCACCACCTCGCCGTCCTGCGACACGCACAGGAACGGGGCCTCGCCTTCGCAGTAGGCCACCGTCCAGCCGTCGGCGAGGGTGACGCTGGTGGAGCGGTCGTCCCAGTCGATGACGGTGGGCAGCGGCATGGTGGTGGTCGGCGCCGTCGTGGCAGGGGCGGTCGTCGGCGTGGTCGTGGCAGGGATGGTGGTCGGGATGGTGTCGACGGTCATCCCGCCGCCGCACGCGGCGAGGAGAGCGAGCACCATCGCGACGGCGAGCAGTCGGTTCGACATGGTGACGGGGTCCAATCTGTGGGAGGAAGAGGCGTACCCAGGGTTGTTCGGTACGTATACGTACCGAACAACCCTGGGTTCGCCGGTTACTTGGTGGTCAGGGCGAAGATGGAGGCGCCACTGGCGCTCGCCTCGTACGGGTTGGTGGTCAGGTCGACGACGTTCCCGATGGCGGGCAGCGTTAGACCGGCCAGCGCCGAGCGGAAGGCAGACAGCGCGACGGCGCTGCCGTCGACGTTGAACAGGTCGTTGCTCCCGCCGAAGGACAGGCGGTAGTAGCTCGCGCCCCCGACGACGTCGACAGTGTTGGCCGACAGGTTGACGGCGATGATGTCGAAGCTGTTCGAGCCGTTCAGGTTCCCGGCCGCCTCCACCGTGTAGTGGGTGAGATCGGCGACGTCGCCCTGGCCGAGTTCGACACTGCCGTCGTTGCCGACGTCCACCGTGGCGTCGATCGTGTCGACCCCCACGTTGGGCGTGGCCACGCTGAACGAGGCGACACCGGAGCTGTTCGTCAGCTTCGTCTCGGTGGTGGCGTTGGCGCCGGTGACGATCAGCGTCACCCCCGCCCCCGGCAGCGGCGTCCCGAACTTGTCGGTGGCGGTCAGCGTGACACTCACCGACTGGCCCTTGAGGGCCGACACCGAGCTCTGACCGAGCACCGCCTTGTCGTTGCGGGGCTGGTCGTCGTCCCAGGTGATCGTGGACGTGACGTCGAACTCGGCCGAGCCGTCGTCCTTGCCGTTGCCGTTCTTGTCCCAGAACGCCTTCACGGTGTCGACCACCGGGCTGTTGTCCTGGTTCGGGTTGGGATCGGAGGGCCCCGTGTACGAGAACGAGAACTTCCCGTCCGAGCCGGTCTGCAGGGTGTGCGAGATGATCTGGGTGTTGCCGCGCTGGACCGTCACCACCATCGTCTGCCCGGAGGCGGCCACCACGTTGCCCTGCGCATCCGCCAGCCAGCCGGACACTGTGACCCTGGAGCCGAAGCGCACGAGCTGGGAAGGCACCACCAGGCCGGTGGGAACGCCCGTCCAGTTGACCTCGACCTTGGCCACGTGGGCGACCTCGTCGGCGTCGAAGACCTGATCGGAGCGACCGATCCAGGCGAAGACGACGTTCTTCTCCTGCACCGAGTTGTGGGTGAGCGTCAGCGTCACCTTGCCGGACGAGTTGGTCTTGGGATCGCCGCTGTCGATCCGGCAGTTGCTGCTGGTGCCGGCGTCGCCGCCGCCGAGCTTGGCGTTGGGACTGAGCACACACCGGCCGTTGGAGTCCAGCGTGCCGACGAACACGTCGACGCTGCGACCCACCACCGGCAAGCCTGCCGGCGTCAGCACCGTCACCGTCAGCTTCACCTCACCGTTGGTGGGCGAGGCGGTCGGGAGGGCCTCAATCGAGACCCGGTAGGGGGTGGCGCCTCCCGCCCGGAGCTGGCGGCTCAGGAACAGCGCCATCTGCCAGCGGGCCACGTTGGCGGCCGGGGCGAACGTGGTGGCACTCGTGCCCTTGGCGATCGCGAGCTGGGACAGCTGGTTGATCGCGCGCTGGGTGTCGGCCGGATAGGGCCCGAGGTCGGTGAAGCCCTGGCTACGCCCGTCGGGGAGCGAGAAACCGGACCGGGCATGAAGCCGGGTCAGGAACAGCGCCATCTGCCAGCGGGTGACAGGTGCGTTCGGATCGAACAGGCGGGGAGCCACACCGCCGGTCACGCCGAGGTCGGCCAGCTGGTTGATCGCCAGTTGGACGTCGGTCGGCAGCGAGCGGATGTCGTCGAAGCGATGGGTGACCGACGTCGACACCTGGATGCCCAGGTCGTCGGCCATGCGGATGAGGAACAGGGCCATCTGCCAGCGGGTGACGTCACCGCTCGGATCGAACCGGGTGCCGGAGACACCCTGGGCGATGCCGTAGTGGGCGATGCACTCGATGGCGTCGATGGTCTCGGAGTTGAGGCCGCCGAGGTCGCGGAAGGCGGTCGACGGGATATCGGATGGACATGCCTCGACGACGGCTGCCGACCCCACGGCGGGGAACAACGTCACGAGGACTGCGAGGGCCGCCCCCACCGCCACGAGGCGGCTACGAACGGGCCGGGTTGCGGACACTTTCTCTCTCCTTGTAGGAACTTGCCGGCAGTACGACGCTCCTGCCGCCCCCACGGTTCCGCGTCCGAGGAGGTTTTTCTAGAGGCGTCCGGCAGGTTGTGGAGAGCGGCGCGAGAGGGCCCCGGGAAGGTGTTCCCGGGGCCCCTCGGGTCAGTGGGCGAAGTTGGCTGTGAGTGTCCCGTTCGGGTCGCCTCCGGCACCGACGGAGAGCGCTCCGGCGGCGATGGTCAGCACCCAGTTGGTGTCGGGATCGGTGTCTGGTTGGCTCGGGAAAACCATCTCGAGCTGATCTTGCTCAGAAGGGTGCGAGAGGATCGAAGCGTTGATCTTGATCTCTGGCTGTCCCACCCGATGGATTTGGATCTGATGCAGCTGCACGGAATCACTGAACCGTACGGCCGTGTCAAAGGTGACACGGAGCCCGGACCAAGAGCCTTGTCCGTCGTTGACTTCCATGACCGCCACGTTCGTGACTGCCAGCGCAACCGGCGTGTAGACGCCGACCGCGGTCGACTTGGCC
>CAZCRP010000193.1:0-5749 GCA_964501055.1 uncultured Acidimicrobiaceae bacterium | reverse complement strand
CGCCCGCCGGTCAGCCACCGCAGCAACCGGCCGCCGACCAGTTCGGTCATCTGGCGGGGGGCGGTGAAGAACTCGATCCCGCCCGCCGACGGCGGCGTGTCGACGATGACGACCTCCCATGCCCGCCCGTCGATGAAGCGGGCGGCCTCCTCGGCGGCGGCATAGGACTGGGAGGCGGGAAAGTGGGTGGTGGCAGCCCGGAAGAAGGGATTCTGCACGAGGCTCTCGGCCACTTCGGGGTCGGCGTGGCGGAGGGCGATGGCGGTCCACGAGGCGGAGGCGTCGAGCATCGCCGCCCACAGCCCCGGCTCGTCGGGATGCGGGGACGGCTCAGTGCCGAGATGGTCGACACCGAGCGCATCGGCCAGGCGGCGGGCAGGGTCGACGGTGATGACCAGCGTTCGCAGCCCGCGCCGGGCAGAGGCGACTCCCAGGGCGGCGGACAGCGTGGTCTTTCCCACCCCTCCGCCGCCGGTCACGAGGACGGTGGTGGTGCTCACCACGCCTCCATCTCGTCCGCGAGGTGGAGCGTCACGGCCTCGGACGTGGCGACGCCGAAGAGGAAGGGGAGGGTCCTGTCGGGCGGCTGACGGGTGAGCCAGATCTCCTGCTCCGACTGCAGCTCGAGATGCAGCCTGGCAGCTTCCCCCACCCTGCCCCCCGGGACCTTGTCGACGACCAGCCTCGGCAGTACCCGGTTCGCCACCACTTCGATTCGAGTGACGACCTTGTTCGCCTCCAGCCAGTCGAGCATCTCCCTGGTCTCGGACATGGGGAGCTCCTCGGGCAGGGTGACGATGCGGAGTGTTGTGTCGTCGGACAGCAGCACGTCGGCCATCCACGCCGCTTGCTCGGCGACGCGTCCGCCCGTGACCAGCTCCTTGATCGATGTGGGCGCCCGCAGGAACGACCCGATCTGGCCTGTCGGGGGGCCGTCGGCGACGACGACATCCCACTCGCCGCGCCTGACCTCCCACAGCACCTTGCCGATGGTCACGATCTCCCGCACTGCGGGGGCCGCGGCGGCCAGGGCATCGAAGGCCCTGATGACCGGCGGCAGGGTGGCGAACGGCGGGAGTCCCACCTGCACCCGCAGGTACTCGATCAGCGCCCGTGACCGGTCGACGGTGAGGGCGTGCAGCCCGGGGAACACCTCGACCGGTTCGAAGGTGAGGGCGCCTGCCCCGGTGTGACTGGCCAGCCCGCCGCCGGTGCCCACCATCGACAGCGCCAGCACCTTCGCTCCCTCCCGGTGGGCGAGGAGAGCCGTGGCGGCCGCCACGGCGGACTTGCCGACGCCTCCCTTGCCGGTGACGAGGACGAGACGGGTCACGGTGATCCGGTCAGGTGCCGAGCGGGATGCGCAGCACCAGGTGGCCCTCCTCGACCGACCAGTCGGCGTTGCCGATCAGGGCGTAGTCCATGTAGTCGGTCTCGGCCTGGGCGATGAACTTCCTCCGTTCCTCACCGGCGACCGGCGGCAGCGGTCGGTCCTTGACCGCTGCGGCCCGGGTCTGGAAGCGGGCGATGAGCGCGTCGACGTCGAGTTCAGCCATGACCCTGATGGTAGGAGCCGAGCCGGCTTCAGCTGCTGGCTCGTTGCAGGCGGCGGCGTTCGGCTGCCCGTTCCGCCTCGAGACGCTCCAGGTCGACGTCGGTGTGGTCGACGAAGGTCATCCCGCCGGCGATGGCCCGGTGACCGGCCTGCTCGGCGATGAGCCGGTGCATCTCGTGGGCGACGCGGCGGTAGGCGGTGTGTCCGGCGGGCTGGGAGCGCAGTTCGATCAGGTGGTAGGCCTGGCGGGCGTTCATCTCCATCACGAAGCGGATGTGGGCTGCGAACGGCACGACGTACTGGGCGACATCCGGCCCGTGTGTCTCCCGCACCTGTTCGTACATCGCCTGGGAGCGCTCCATCGCCTCGTTCCACGCCGGCCCGTGACCGGCGTCGACAATGTCGGATGGCAGGTCGAATCCCAGCCGGGTGGAGAGCCGCTGCCACTCGATGGTCATCAGGCGGTGGCGCTGCAGATCGCGGAAGGCGCCGAAGTCGCACACGACGTCGAAGCGGTAGCTGGTGCGCTCCATGGCCCGGCCGGGCTTATGGCGGCGATTGTCCCTGTCACCCAGCAGGTCGCCGATCACCCTGGTCCGCTCTTCCACCGTCATCTCCTTGGCGGCCCGCAGCAGGGCGGCGTCGGATAGTTCGGAATGGGCGTAGAGGGCGGCGGCGGCCAGCTTGAGCTCGGCGTCGGGATCGTGATCGGTGAGGCGGACGGACGGTTCCGTCTCCTCCTCCGTGCCGAGCAGGGCGCCGTGGGCGTCGAGCCGCTCTGCCACGTCCGCCAGGTAGGCCGACCAGCGGCGACCCCGCTCCGCCTTGTCCACCCTGGACAGGAACGAGGGGATCACCTTGCGCAGCTCGCCCAGCATCATGTCGCCGTAGTCGCGCACCGGGGGGAGGGGGTGGGCGGCCATCCGCACCAGCGCCATCTCGTAGGCCTGGCCGGTGGCGTAGATGCCGACGTTGGAGAGCGTGGCCGCCGGCAGCAGCCCGCGGGCGGCGTCGCATGCCTTGGCCCGGATCGTGGCGTTGTACACCACCGGGGGGTCCGAGGCATCCGGAGGGAAGCGGCCCTCGTACACGGTCTTCATGTCCCTGACGAGCGTCGAGTAGGTGTCGAACATCCAGTCGAGATGCGAGACGTATTCGACCCCCAGCGGGCCGGCCTCCACCTCGGGCGGCACGGCGTAGCGATACCGGCCGTCGACGGTCGTGTCGTAGAAGATGTAGCGGGTGGACTGTTCCAGGTAGGCGGCGAGCCGGCCCCATTCGAGCACCTTGGTGAGGATGTTCGACGCCTGCTCGCAGGCCAGGTGGGTGCCACCGAGTTGGGCCACCGAGTCGTCTCCGTACTCCACGAAGATCCGTTGATAGAGCTGTTCGGCCTTCGACAAGTCGACGATCGGGTCGTCGGCCGCCTGGGCGATGGCCGCGACGCCGGTCTCCGAGTCGGTGAACTCGTCGAGGAAGAGGCGGCGGATCGACTTGGTGGATCGCGAGTAGCGGGCGAACAACGCCCCCTTCACCACCTCGGGGAGGTTGACCAGCCCGAACACGGGGAGATCGACGTTGGTGAAGAACCGGTTGAGGACGGCGGTCTCTTCCGGCGTGAACTGCTCGACGTGGTACCGCACGCTTCCGAGCTTACGCCCCGTCACTCGCGGAACGGATCATCCTCGTCCACCCGCCGCCGGCGGGGACGCGACAGTCCGCGGAGGGCCCGGTTCGTCAGCCGGAGGCCGCCGAGCACCACGATGAGACCGAGGGTGAGGAGGGTGGAGAGTTCGGGTGCGGCGGTGTACGGGTTGCGACAGCGGGTGACCCCGCCCGGGCACAGCCCGTACCCCGAACCGCCCTCGGCGAGGTCGAAGAGGATGAACAGGGGAACGGCGGCCAAGGCGACGGCGGCGACGATGAGCACGGCGCGGACGAATCGGACGAGGTAGCGGAGATCCATCGACGGAACAAGGTAGTGGCGGATCAGACCGGGCTCACTGCTTCCGCCTCGACGATCGGATCGTCCGCCACCTTGGCCAGCACGAGGGCGATCGCACCGAGGATGACGATCGCCCCGAACCATCCGGCGGCGGTCAGCCGCTCGCTCAGCACGATGGCCGCAGCCGCCACCGCGAACACCGGCTCGAGGGTCAGCATGATCGCGGTGCGCGACGGACCGACCCGGTGCTGGGCCCACACCTGCAGCAGGAAGGCGACGGCGCTCACTCCGAGGCCGGTGAGGATGATCGCCGGCCAGCCCGCCCGATCGGGGATGCCCGGCCCCTCGAACACCAGCGATCCGACCAGCCCCAGCGCGGCGGTGGTGAGCAGCTGCACCGTGGTGTAGGGGATGACGGGGTGGCGGGCAGCGGTGCGCGACACCGCCACGATGTGACCGGCAAAGGCCACCGCACAGCCGAGGGTGAGCAGGTCGCCGGTGCCGAGGATGAGGTCGTCGCGGGCGGTCAGCAGGGCGGTGCCGAGGAACCCGAGCACCACACCCACCACCGCCCATGGCGACGGTGGCCGGCGACGGACGATGGCGGCCAGCAGTGGGACGAACACCACGTAGAGGCCGGTGATCAGCGCCGAGTTCGTCGCCCCGGTCAGGGTGAGGCCGCCGGTCTGGAGGGCGAAACCGGCGAACAGCCACAGCCCGGTGATCGACCCGTCCCGCCACACGCCCGGCGAGCGAGGCACGGCGAGTACCAGCAGCGCCAGACCTCCCACCAGGAACCGCCAGCCGACGAACGCCAGCGGGTCAACCACCTCCACCGCCGACTTGACGACCACGAACGTCACGCCGAACAGGAAGGCGGCGACGACGAGTCCGCCGAGAGCGGCTGTCTCGGTCCGGTCAGAGCTCATGCATGTCCCGGGTGACGAGGAAGAGCCCGGTGGACTCGACCGCCACGCGTTCGGCGATGGCCAGGGAGGCGGAGATGACGAGGCGCCGGCCTCGTCGCTCGTCGACGGTGCCGCTGGCGGTGATGCGGTCGTTGACCGTGAGCGGGGCGCGGAACCGCATCTCGAGGCGGCCGGTGACGGTGAGGACCTTCTCGCCCAGGATTCCGGCCCAGACCGAGATCTCGTCCAGCGCCGTGGCCGCCACCCCGCCGTGCAGGACCTCGCCCGCTCCCCGGTATTCGTGGCGGGGGCGGAAGGAGCCGGTGATGGTGGCGCCGTCCCAGGTGAAGTCGTCGAGGTGCAGCCCCACGTCGTTGCGACGGCCGCAGGCGAAGCACATGTCGCCGAACTCCTGGCGGATTCGTTCGACCTGGGCGGCCAGTTCGGGTGTCATCGGGAGGGACCTCGGGAGCGTGAGCGGGCACGGTACCGGAGCTCGGTAGGCTCGCTGCCTCATGCCGGGACCACGCGCCGACGGATCCATTCCGACCGCCGCCGAGCGTGGCAAGGCGCGAGCGGTATTGAACCGGCTCATCGCCCGCTACCCCACGATCCACACCGCCCTCGACTACGAGTCGGCGTGGCAACTGCTGGTGACGACCGTGCTGTCCGCCCAGACCACGGACGACAACGTGAACAAGGTGCGGGAGCGACTGTTCGCCCGCTACCCAGAGCCCGCCGACCTCGCCGCCGCCGATTTGGAGGAGGTGGAGTCGATCATCTTCTCCACCGGGTTCTACCGCCAGAAGGCGAAGTCGATCGTCACTCTCGCCGGCGACGTGGTCGAGAAGTTCGGAGGGGAGGTGCCCCGTGACCTCGCTGCGCTGGTGACGCTGCGGGGGGTGGGGCGGAAGACCGCCAGCGTGGTGCTGGCCGAGGCGTGGGGTGATCCCGCCATCGCCGTCGACACCCACGTCCGGCGCACCACCAGGCGCATCGGGCTCACCGAACAGTCCGACCCGGCCAAGATCGAGGTCGATCTGAAGGCCTTGTTCCCGGTGGAGGCATGGCCGGGGGTGTCGATGCGCTTCATCCAGTTCGGCCGCGACATCTGCGACGCCCGCCGGCCGCTCTGCCGCGAGTGCGAGCTGGTGGCGTTGTGCGATTGGCCGGACAAGCACCTGTGAGCCGATGAGCGCCACCCGCCCGGTGCCGGCCAGGGCGATCCTGGCGCTGGCGATCCCGGCGCTCGGAACCCTGGCCGCCGACCCGGTGCTGAGCCTGGTGGACACCGCGTTCGTCGGCCGGCTGGGAGCGGTGCCGCTGGCCGCGCTCGGGATC
>CAZCRP010000192.1:0-5794 GCA_964501055.1 uncultured Acidimicrobiaceae bacterium | reverse complement strand
CCCAACCCACCGTGCGGCGGAGCGCCACTAGCGCCATCACGCCCAGCCCCAGCGACAGGCCGTGGGACAGGTCCTGGTCATCGTCTCGGAGGTGGGACCGAGCAACCCGATCTCTGCGTCGATGAAGGCGTGTCACAGGCTGGCGGCGAACGCGGCTGCCACCCAGCCTGCCCACGGGACGCCGAAGGTCGATCCGCGGACGGCGGGGGCGCCGTGGCGTGGCTCTCTCATGCGATCTCCCGGTCGATGCGTCCTCCCTGCACGCTGTCCGGGACGAACACGCACCGTAACAGGCGGCCTGTTCGCACGTCATTGCACAGTGCAACCGTGGACGATCGCAACCCGACTTCCGATCGCCTCCGCCGACTCGCTTCCCGCTACGAGGCTGGGGTCGGTCGTGGCCGCGCCGAGCAGATCGCTGCCCGGGCGATAAACCGCGCCCACAGTCGCGCCTCCTCCGGCCGCCGGGTGGCGGTCGTCGTGTCCAGCGGAGCCTTCATGCTCGTCGTCATGACGGGGATCGGCGTGGCCGCCGACCGGGCCATTCCCGGTGACTTCCTCTACCCGCTCGACCGCGCCCTGGAAGCGGTCGGCCTCACCTCCGACATCGTCGAGGAGCGGCTGCAGGAGGCCATCGCGCTCATCGAGCGCGGGGATACGGAGTTGGCCATCGCCACCGCCAACGAGGCGCTGGCAGAACTGAGCCGCTCCGGCGTGACGGTGGCGTTCCCCGTCATCGCCCCCGAACTGACCGACGAGACGACTGACGAATCCTCGACCACGACCACCGGTGAGGTGATCGTCGAGGTCGCGCCGCCGGTGACCGAGGCCGACGACGTGACCGAGGCCACCACCCCGCGCTCCGATCAGACCGTGACCGCCGCTGGCGAGCCGGTCGACGCCGCCGAGGCGATTCGCCTCGCAGCCGAACAACTCCTGCAATCGGTCCGGACGGCGAAGTCGGATCCTTCGACGTCGGATCAGGTCACGTCGGCCGCGGTCTTCCTGGCGGAGGCGACGGCCAGTATCGCCACCGACGAACTCGCGATCGACGAGCCGACCACCACCACCTCGAGCACCTCGAGCACCTCGTCGACGTCCACCACCACGACCACGACCACCACGCCGCCAGACAGTGGCGGGGAGGAAACCGACGCCGGTAACGGAACCACATCCACTACCGTGGCGTCAGAACCAGATGATGGATCCGGATCCGACGATTCTTCGGGTGGCGGAGAAGGCGGCCCGCCAGGGCCGATCTTCCTCCCGACGCCGTAGCGACTCTTCCCTTCTCCCGGTGGAGCCTCGGCGCGCGTCCATCGTGCACGAGGCCGATCCGTGGCGGCTGTGGCCACCGTCCCCCGCCGCGGTCGAACTGGCACGCCAGGGTGACCATCAGGTCCTGACGGTCATCGCCACCGCCGCCGTCCCGAAGCTGGTCTCGTTCTACCGTGGCCAGGGTCTCAGAGCCCACGACGCCGAGGACCTGGCAGGAGACGCCATCGAGTCCGTGGTCCGCACGCTTCCGAGGCTGCGCGACCCCGCCCGATTCGAGGCGTGGTTCTGGCGGATCGCCCGTTCGAAGTTCTACGACCACCTGCGCCGCAAGCAGCGGGGCGGGCCTCCCGTCGTCGAACGGGAGGCGATGTTCGAGGACCCGGCCGAGAACCTTCTCATCGCCGACGAGCACACCGACGTTCGGGTGGCCTTCGCGCTGCTGCGGGATCGCGATCGCGATCTGCTGTGGATGCGTGACGTGGTGGGGTTGGCGTACTCGGACATCTCCCGCCGACTCGACCTGAGCGAGGGCGCGCTCCGCATCGGCGTCATGCGGGCTCGCCAGCGACTGCAGGAAGCACTCGCAGCCGACGACTGATCCGTGGTACCGCCGGCCAGCCCGCCTCAGCCGAGGATGCGGGCGAGGAACGAGGCCATCTGCGCTCTCGTGACCTCGGAGGTCGGGCAGTAACGAAGCGGATCGACCGCGCATCCGCGCGTCACGCCCAACGAGAGGAGTTCCTCCACCTCCCGGATGTACCAGGCGTCCCCGGGGACATCTGCGAACACCCCCACGGGGGTTACGGTGGATCCGCTGCCGAACGCTCGGATCAGGAAGACCGCCATCTCCGCCCGGCTCACGATCCGATCGGGGGCGAAGACCTCCGGCCCCGTTCCGGTCGTGATCGCCAGGTCGGCGAGCCGTTCGACGTACCCGGCGTACCAGGCGTCCTCGCCGACGTCGGAGAACAAGCCTTGATAGGGCCCGATCTGTTCTTGTTCACCGAGCGCCCGAATGATGAAGGCCGCCATCTCCGCCCGGGTCACTCCCCGATGCGGGCAGAAGCGGTCGTTGACCGGGGGATTGCATCCCAGCGTGATCTCCAGGGCGGCGATGGTCTCGATGTCCGGTTCCGCCTCGAGACCGTCGTCGTCGATGAAGCGCCCCCGTTGGACGTCTTCCACGCGGACGGTGAATGCGCCGGCGCTGGCCGCGATCACGCGCACCGTGAGTGATCCCACCACCGCGAAGTCGTCGATGCCGAGCACGTGGGCGGTGGAGGCGATGCCTGCCTGAGCCGGGCTCTGCTTGACCCGCACGAGCGTGGCGAAACACGGCCAGCTGCTGGGCCACTCGGCCGGCATGGCGCAGGCGATCTCCCGCCGGGTGTCGATCTCGTGGATCTCCACCCCGGCTTTGGGGAGTGGAGTGTCGAACGACGCCCGCCGACGGGCGTCGAGGACGTAGAACCGGCCGGAGTCCTGCGACGGGATGACGGCCATGGCGAGGCCGGGTGAGCCGATGGCGCCGAGTTGGTACTCGGCGGTGCCTCCCTGATAGACGGCGACTCGTGCCGGATCGATCCACCCGGCGGCGTAGCGGTTGTAGGCGTGGGTGCCGATCGGCTGGCCGGAGTGGAAGGCCGCCGACAGCACGTCCATCGGATTGTCGTAGCGGTGGACCGCCCCGGTGGACGGATCGATCGTCAGCCCGCTGTAGGAGTGGGGCATGTTGAGGGCGTGGCCCAGCTCGTGGGCGACGGTGATCCACTGCGGCTCGTTGAGTGGGAAGATGGGTGACACCGCGGCTGCCGTGACGACCGCCTCCCGGAAATTGCCCGGGTAGGCGGTGGTGCAGCCGGTGAACGGATCCTCCGGGCAGACACCACCGGATGTCCCGTATCCGGCGTCGTACGGCGCGTCGACGACGATGAGGGCGCCGTTGGCGCCTGCGCCGGCGGCGTCCCGCACCCGCGTCTGGCAGTCAGGGGCGAAGGGCTCCTCCGGCGCTCCGAAGCTGAGGGGCACGGTGCTGGCAACCGTGCCTCCTGCCACGAAACCGGGCTGGTATCGGCCCTCGGACAGCCATTGGAAGTAGGGGGCGATGTTGGCGTTGAGGCCGCTCACCACGTTCGCCACCTGCAGGCCGGGGGTGTGCCCCGGCACGGTGCACACCCACACCTGCCACGTGTCCGCTCCCTGGGAGTACACGCGCATGGCGGTGTCGGCGAAGGGCACGAGGCCCAGCGGGTCGGCATCGAGGGGGGCGGCTCCGGCGGGCGCGACGGGGACCGCGGCGACCAACACCGCAATGGCGGCCAGGAGGCGGAACCGACGCACACCGAAAGCGTAACCAGACGCCCCCACTGTCCCGCGAAGCGACCACACTGTCCCGGTGAAATCGACCGCCACCATTCCGGCATTGACATGGCGGCAACGGCTCTATCTGGTGATGGTGGCGGTCCTGCCGCTCCACACCGTCTTCCTGGCCGCCTGGATCTCGTGGAAGCCGTTCCTGGTGGTGCTCGGTGTCCTCGTCGCCGCCGATGCGATCGACGTGGTTCGCACCCGGCACTGGCCGTACCGGCGCGGCGTGACGCTGGCGTTGGTGGTGTTCTTCGCGGCGGTGGCGATCGGCTTCCCGGCCGCCGAGTTCCGTGAGCGGTTCTTCCGGCTGGCGCTGGCGCTGGTGGTGGGGGCGCTGGTGATGCTGGTCACGGATCGCATGCTGGCCGCCGAAGGCATGGCCGACCGGCTGTTCCGGGTGGTGTGGTGGACGGGGGTGGCGATGGCGCTGTCGGCGGTGCTGGTGTCGCTGCTGGCGGTGGGCGCGTTCGGGAGCGCCGCCATCCTCGCCGCCGACGACATCCCCGGGCTGTACCGGGTCTTCAAGCCCGCCTACCTCGAGACCGGGTTCCTCGCCGTGACCAACTGGCATCAGGATCCCGGCTTCGGGGCGGCGTGGGCGGTGCTGTGGTCCATGCTGGTGCTGGCCGCCTCGGTGCGGGGCTCCGGCTCGCGGTTCTGGTTCGTGGACGGACTCGTGCTGGGCGGGCTGGCGCTGTGGGTGGTGATGGCCTTCTCCCGCACCGGCTGGCTGGCGCTGCCGCTCGCCACCGGTCTCGTCGTGTGGGGGATGCACCGCTCCGACGTCGACTGGCGGGAGCCGGTCAAGCGGATGGTCGTGGCGCTGGTCACCTGCCTGCTGCTGGTCGCCGGGCTGTTCGTGGCGGATGAGCCCGAGGTGGGCGGCGACCTCGACCTCCAGTTCGCGTTCCGCCTCTCCCAGGGCTGGGACCTGCTGGCGGACCTCACCGGCTTGTTCTCCTCCAGCGAGGCATTCGCCGACCGCTTCCGCGAGTCGGAGGAGCGGGCCGACGTGTGGCCCGAGTACCTCGACATGTTCCTCGCCAACCCCATCTTCGGCGTCGGTCTCAGCGTCGGCTGGCAGACCAACTCGATCGGCCAGGAGCCCCACAATCTGGTGTTGGAGCTGCTGGCGGAGACCGGAGTCGTCGGACTGGTGGCGTGGCTGGTGCTGCTGATCGTCATCATCCGTTCCGGCGAGGGCCCGGTGATGGGCGCCATCCTGGCGGCCACGTTCCTCCCGGCGATGACGCAAACGGTGTTGTTCGAACCCACCTGGTGGTTCGCATCCGGCCTCTACCTCGCCGGCCGCCCCCTCCCACCCTGACGGGGGAGTGCCCCGAACCCAGGGTTCAGGAGTACCGTGGCGGTAGCTGGGAGCCCACAGAACGGATCGGTAACGGGCGCCGCGGCCCACCGTCGGACCTCCGTGACGGTCGCCTCGAGGGGGAGGTTCACTGGTTTGCCCGCCACCGTCGGTATCCTCCGTCACGCTCCCGTGACACGTATCACCTCTTCGCGCGCCATCGCCCTGATGGTCATCCCGCTGCTGGTCGGCCTCTTCCCGATGGCCGCCCAGGCCGACGAACCCTCCTTCGTCATCGACGGCTCGGGGTGGGGCCACGGCGTGGGCCTGTCCCAGTACGGCGCCCGTGCCCTCGCCGAGACCGGCAGCAGCGCCCAGCAGATCATCGACCAGTACTACTCCGGCGTCTCCCTCCGGACGGTGCCCGACGTCCTCGGACCGGCCCACTGGATGAACGCCGACCCCGAACCACTCTGGGTCGGCCTGGCGCAGAGTCAGTCCTCCCTCATGTTTCAGACGACGGGCGGGATGGCCGCGCTGTGCAAGGCCAACGACGGCGAGGGCGAGTGCCCGACCCAGTTCGCCTCGCCCGGGGAACCGTGGGAGTTCCGCGCCCTCGGCGGCGGCCAATGTCAGTTCTTCCGCGGCGGCAGCCCGGTCGGCAATCCTGGCAGCTGCCGGGCGTCGATCGAGTGGGACCAACCCGGCACCGTCATCAAACTCGACTCGCTCGGTGGGCGGGAGTACGCCTGGGGCCGTATCCGGATGCGGCCGATCGGGAGCGCCTTCCACGTGGTGATCGAGCTCGGACTCGAGCAGTACGTGCGGGGGATCGCCGAAATG
>CAZCRP010000191.1:0-5811 GCA_964501055.1 uncultured Acidimicrobiaceae bacterium | reverse complement strand
GGCGGGATGCGCACCGGAGGCGACGTCTCCAAGGCGATCGCGTGTGGGGCGGACGCGGTGATGATCGGCTCGCCGCTCGCCTCCGCCACCGAGGCTCCCGGTCGCGGTTATCACTGGGGCATGGCGACGTTCCATCCCACCCTGCCTCGCGGAGCGAGGGTGAAGACCGGCGACCTCGGCACCCTGCAGGAGATCCTGGTCGGGCCGGCGCACGAGAACGACGGGCGGCGCAACCTGTTCGGGGCGCTGCGGGCGTCGATGGCCACCACCGGCTACTCCGACGTGAAGGAGTTCCAGAAGGCGGAGGTCATGATCGCACCCAGCCTCCAGACCGAGGGCAAGGCGCTCCAGCGCAGCCAGCACGTCGGCATGGGGTGACGGTGGCTGCCACCGGCGCCGAACAGACCGTCCTGGTCGTCGACTTCGGTGCCCAGTACGCCCAGTTGATCGCGCGGCGCGTGCGAGAGGCGAACGTGCACTCGGCCATCGTCCCTCGCGACATCACGGCTTCCGAGGTGGTGGCGCGGTCACCGGTGGGGATCATCCTCTCCGGCGGACCGGCCTCGGTCTACGCCGAGGACGCGTATCGCATCGATGTCGACCTCTTCGAACTCAATATCCCGGTTCTCGGCATCTGTTACGGCCATCAACTGATGGCCGACGTCCTCGCCGGTGAGGTGGCGAACACCGGTCAGGCAGAGTACGGCAAGACCGATCTGGTCACCGAGGCGAGTTCGGTCCTCTTCCAGGATCTCCCAGAGCGGCAGGACGTGTGGATGAGCCATCGGGACGCCGTCGCCAGGGTCCCCGCTGGTTTCGTCGCCACCGCTTCCAGCCCGGGGGCGCCCGTGGCGGCGATGGAGGACCGCGCCCGGCGGCTGTACGGAGTGCAGTTCCATCCGGAGGTGGCGCACACCCCCCGCGGGCAGGAGGTCCTGAAGCGGTTCCTCTACGACGTGTGCGGGGCGCGGCCTTCGTGGACCCGGCACTCGATCATCGAGTCGCAGGTCGAGGCGATCAGAGCGCAGGTGGGCGATGCCCGGGTGGTGTGCGGCTTGTCGGGCGGGGTCGATTCGTCGGTGGCCGCCGCCCTTGTCCACGAGGCGGTCGGTGACCAGCTCACATGCATCTTCGTCGACCACGGCCTGTTGCGGGAGGGCGAGGCGGAACAGGTCGAAGAGACATTTCGTGGCCACTTCAACCTCGATCTCGTGCACGTGAAGGCGGCCGACCGGTTCCTCGAGAAGCTCGCCGGAGTCACCGACCCGGAGGACAAGCGCAAGATCATCGGTGAGACCTTCATCCGCGTCTTCGAGGACGAGGCGGCCCGGCTGGCGGATGCCTCCTTCCTCGTCCAGGGCACGTTGTATCCGGACGTCATCGAGTCCGGGACGAAGGACGCCGCCAAGATCAAGTCCCACCACAATGTCGGCGGCCTCCCCGACGACATGGAGTTCGAGCTCGTCGAACCGCTGCGTGACCTCTTCAAAGACGAGGTGCGGGCGGTGGGCGAGGAGTTGGGGCTTCCCGAGGAGATCGTCTGGCGCCAGCCGTTCCCCGGCCCCGGACTGGCGGTTCGTATCATCGGTGAGGTCACCGGGGAGCGGCTCGACATCCTCCGGCGGGCAGATGCCATCGTCACCGAGGAGATACGGCGCGCCGGGTTGTATCGGGAGATCTGGCAGGCGTTCGGCGTGCTTCCCGCCATCAGGTCGGTGGGCGTGCAGGGTGATGGGCGCACCTACGCCTACCCGCTGATCCTGCGGGCGGTGACGAGCGAGGACGCCATGACCGCCGACTGGGCGCGCCTCCCCTATGAAGTGTTGGAGCGGATCTCGAACAGGGTGATCAACGAGGTGGAGGGGATCAACCGGGTGGCATACGACATCTCGTCGAAGCCTCCCGCCACCATCGAGTGGGAATAGCGGTCTCAAGTCGCCGCGCGGGCCGCCGATACCTTGCAAAGACCCCCGAGGTACCCGGTGGATTGGGCAGAATCACAGGATCTCATCGACATCTTCCTCGCCGAGGTGGACGAGCGAGCCGGACGGCTCGTCTTGGGCGCGTCCGAACTCGGCGAGCGTCGGCTCGCCCGCGAGTCGCTCGGAGACCTGACCCGCGACGCCCACACCCTCAAGGGCTCCGCCAACATGCTCGGCAAGGTCGACATCGGCGGGGCCGCCGGAGCCCTCGAACGCACCTGGAAGGGCCTGATGGACGGGGAGATCCCACCGTCCACGGACCTGGCGGCGGCGATGGAAGAGCTTGCCCGCCTGATCCATCTGGCGGCGAGGGAGGAGTCGGGCCGACAGGCGCTGGCCGGGGCCACCGCAGCCCTGGTCGATGTGCTCGAGGGGCGTCCGGTGGTGACGGCGCCGCCCGCCCCCCCACCAGTCCGCGATGATGGGCGCGTGAACGACGAGGCGGCTCCCGGGGAGGCACCGCACGGCAACGCCGACTTGGGCGGACTGCTGGCGACGGTACGCGACGAACTCTCCAGCGCGGTCACCCGGGTGGACACCGGCGATCTGTACCGGCTCATCAACCGGGCGGTCGACATCGGGCTCGACACCGAGGCACTGGCCGATCTGACTCATGTCGCCTTCGAGGGTGCCGACCCGGTGAAGCTCTTGGCGGCCTGGCGCACCCAACTCGAGCGGCTGTCCTCGGACGTGGCCGAGCTCCAGGAGTGGGCGGTGTCGCTCGCGAACGTGCCGCTCCACGACGCCACCGAGTCCTACCCCCAATTCGTCCGCTTCCTCGGTCGGCGGCTCGGACGCGACGTCCGCTTCGAGATCCACGGTGGCCACCTGCTGATCGATCGCCAGATCGTCGATCTGATCCGCGAGCCGCTGCGTCATCTGATCGTCAACGCCGTCGACCACGGCATCGAACCCTCACTCCGGCGGGTCGAGTTGGGCAAGCCACCGACCGGCACCATCCGTCTCGACGCCGAGATTCGCGACGAGCGGCTGATCGTGGCCGTGACCGACGACGGCTCAGGAATCGACTGGACTGCGGTGCAGGCGTCGGCTCGCGCCCGCGGGCTGGGAACCACCCCCTCGGAGTTGGAGGCCCATCTCTTCCGGCCGGGATTCACGACTGTCACCGAGCCGAGCGAGTTCTCCGGCTCGGGCGAAGGTCTCGGGTTGGTGGCGGACTCGGTCGATCGGGTAGGAGGCACCGTCGCGGTCGTCAGCCGGCCAGGGTCGGGAACCACGATCACGCTCGATCTGCCCGTGTCCCTGGTGGTCCAGAACATCGTGATCGTCGCCAGCGGCGACCAATTCTTCGGGCTGTCGGAGGCGGCGGTTGCTTCGGCTTCGTCCATGGAGACCACGGGCTTTCGGATGTCGGACCGGGGCCGGGTGATGGATTTTCGCGACGAGGAAGTGCCGGTCGTCTCCTTCAGCAAGGCGCTCAACCTGCCTCCCTCGGACCGGGAGGTCGAGATCCTGGTGCTGCGCACCCGTTCCGGGTATGTGGCCGTCGCCGTCGACGAGATCATCGATCGGCGGCGGGTGGCAGTGAAGAGCCTCGGTCCGATCCTCGAAGACGCCGACCATCTCGTCGGCGCCGCCTTCCTCGGTGGGGGCGAGGTGCTGGTGATGATCGATCACGACCACCTCGGCGGGCAGGCACGGCGACCCGAGGCCCAGCACGGCACCCGCCCGCGGGTCCTGGTCGTCGACGACTCCGCCGGTGTGCGCCAGATCATCTCCGCCACTCTGCGCGGCAGGGGCTTCGACGTGATGGTCGCCCCCGGCGCGCGGGAGGCGGTGGAGGAGATGTCCCGCGCCTCCTACGACGCACTGGTGGTCGACTACTCGATGCCACGTTCGAACGGGGTCGAGTTGGTGCGGGCGCTGCGCCACAACGGAGTCGAGATCCCGATCGTCATGGTGTCGGCGGTGGCGGACGACAACGACAAGGCGGCTGCGTGGGAGGCGGGCGTGGACGCCTATCTCGACAAGTACGACATCCGCCAGGGGGCATTGGTGGCGGCGCTTCGCCGTCTCCTCGAAGAGGGAAACGGCCGGGATTGACGTGACGCGGGTGCGCCACCGTCGCTCGCTACTCTCGGAGATGGTGCCCTGATGCAAGAACTCATCCCTCTCATCGCCGGGGGCGTACTCGCGGTCGGGGGCGCCGTCGCTCTCACTGTTGCCGTCCGAACCCGTGTCTCGTGGAAGCGGCGCGTGCTGGAAGCCGAGCGCGCGGCCCAGGAAGCCAACGCGATGAAGAACGAATTCGTCACACTGGTCAGCCACGAGTTGCGTACCCCCCTCACGTCGATCGCCGGATTCGCGGAGACGCTGGAAACCACGTGGAAGGAGCTCGGCGAGCCCGAGATCGCGGAATTCCTCTCGATCATCTCGAATCAGGCGCTGTATCTCGGCGAGCTCGTGGAAGACATCCTCGTCATCCCGCGGCTCGACGCCGGACGGCTGCGCCTGTACCCGGAGCTGTTCGATCTCTCCGATCTCATCCACGCCGCCGGCGAGGGATTGGAGGCAAACGGAGCGGACTCGAAGGTGTCGGTCTCGCTGCCCGGCGGCGTGCGGGTGTGGGGGGATCCGAAGCGCACCCAGCAGGTCATCCGCAACCTGCTGGAGAACGCCGACAAGTACGGAGGCGACCAGGTCCTCGTCGAAGGCTTCCCGTACGGTGATCACTTCATCGTGGTCGTCTCGGACAACGGACCCGGCATCCCCGACGAGCACATCAACTCGATCTTCGAGCACTTCGAGCAGCTCTCGAAGGGTGACAGCCGTTCCTCGACCGGGCTGGGACTCGGGCTCCCCATCGCCCGCAAGCTCGCCAGGGCCATGGGGGGCGACGTCTGGTACGAGCGCCGCTTTCCCACCGGCAGCCGTTTCTGCTTCTCGATCACCCAGACCGCCGAGGCCCAGGAGCGGATGCTCGCCGAACAGGATGCCGCCCGCCAAGCCCAACTCGAACAAGCCCTCTCCCGCGGCTGACCCGTTTCTTAGCGGGGCAGCGCGTCAGAACTGACGCGCGACGCAGACCAAAACGGGTGAGGGAACCACACCCTTGTGATTCCGTCCCCGCGAAGGGGTAGCCTGCGTGGCGATGCAGACCGAGTGGTTCGAAGCGGAGTGGCTCGCCGACGATGTCCCTGTCGACAGCCCGCTGTTCGCCGACCTCAACCCCGTCCAGCGCGAAGCCGTCGCCGCCACCGAAGGTCCGGTGCTGGTCGTGGCGGGCGCGGGCTCGGGCAAGACGCGAGTGCTCACCTACCGGATCGCCCACCTGATCCGCGACCTCAAGATCCCCAGCCAGGCGATCCTCGCCATCACCTTCACCAACAAGGCCGCCGACGAGATGAAGGAGCGCGTCGGCGTCCTGATCGGGGGAGCGGTCAAGTCGATGTGGGTCTCGACGTTCCACTCGGCGTGCGTCCGCATCCTGCGCCGGGAGGCCGCCCGCTTCGGATACCGGTCGGGGTTCTCGATCTACGACCAGGCGGACTCTCTCCGCCTCATCACCCAATGCGTCAAGGATCTCGACCTCGACACCAAGCGCTTCCCCCCCAAGAACATCCAGGCGGCCATCTCCAACGCCAAGAACGAGCTAATCGACTACGAGTCGTTCGCCCGCAGCGACGAGGGCTTCTATCACGAGCAGGTCGCCGACGTGTACCGGCTGTACCAGCAGCGGCTGCTGGAGGCGTCGGCGATGGACTTCGACGACCTACTGATGGTGACGGTGGAGCTGTTCGGCGCGTTCCCCGAGGTCCTGGAGCAGTACCAGCAACGGTTCCGCTACATCCATGTCGACGAGTACCAG
>CAZCRP010000190.1:0-5866 GCA_964501055.1 uncultured Acidimicrobiaceae bacterium | reverse complement strand
CGCCAGCACTTCGGTGATGCCGCCGGCGAGAGCGGCGGCGATGGCACAGAGGCCCACCGCCCCGAGCCCGATCACTACCAGCGGGCCGGTCCGGGATTCGGTGCGCGTGACCGCGTGCCAGGCGGTGGGGAAGTTGTCGGTCAGCAGCAGCCCGGTGGCGTCAGCGACGGCGGGCGGAATCGGAACCAGCGTCCCATCCGCCAGCGGCACCCGCATTCGCTCGGCCTGTCCGCCGTGGAGGGGCGGCCAGCGGCCGGACGGGTCGCCCCAGCCGAAGAGGACGCTCGATCGACACCGCGACGAAAGCCCACCATCGCACCGGTCGCATCGTCCGCACGAGGCGGAGAAGGGCACGATGACACGGTCGCCGACGACGACGGTCTCGACCTTCTCGCCCACCTCGGTGACGATGCCGACCGCTTCGTGACCGGGGATCACGCCCACCGCACATGCCTCCCTTCCCCGGTAGGGGTGGAGGTCGGAGCCACACAACCCGGCGCTGGTCACCTCCAGGAGGGCGTCGGTGGGCGTCTCGATGCGCGGGTCGGCCAGGCCCGCGGCGAAGCGTATGTTCCCGCGACCCTCGAAGACCAGGCCCCGCATCGCTCAGTTCCAGTCTCCATTGCCGCCGATGCGTTCGAGCCCGATGCGGGTCACGTATCCGTCCGGTGCTCCCGACGGGACGAAGTCGACATCCGGCCCGAGGTACACCTTGGCCAGCCGCCGCAGCAGGTCGGCCCCTCCTCCCTCGGTGACCCTGGCCCGACCGTGGATGACCACGTATGGCTCCATCCCGGTCGGTCCCGGCCGACCAGAGGCGATCGACAGGGCCACCCTCGGATCGCGGCGGATGTTCGCCAGCTTGCGCTGGGTGTCGCGGAGGTGGCCGGAGACGATCTCGTCGTCTTCGACACCGACCCAGATGCCGGTGATCTGCGGCCGGCCGTTGGGTTCGATCGTGACGAGGTGGGCGAGATGGCCCTCTTCGATCAGTGCTCTCACCGACGCCGGGATCGTCATGGTGCTCCTTCGTGGACGGGACCTGCGGGGAACCTACCGGATGGCTGTCTGCGCGGCGGAACCGTGGGCTCCCAGCTACCGCATCGGTAGCTGGGAACCCTGGGTTCGCGGCACTCCCCCCGGTCAGCGGGCGGCGGGGGCGTCGGAGGTGCCGCGTTGCCAGGATTCGTGGAGGCGGGCGTAGACGCCGCCCGCAGCCACCAACTCCCGGTGAGGGCCGTCCTCCACCAGGTGGCCGTCGTCGAAGACGAGGATCCGGTCGGCCTTCTCGGCGGTCGACAGCCGGTGGGCGATCGTCACCACCGTGCGGCCGGACACCAGTTGGTTGAGCGCCCGGCTGATGCGCACCTCGGTGGCCGGGTCCACCGCCGAGGTGGCTTCGTCGAGCACGAGCAGCTCGGGATCGGCGATCGCTGCCCGCACCAGGGTGACGAGTTGGCGCTCACCCACCGACAACGACCCGCCCCGCTCGCCCACCGGGGTGGCCAGGCCGAGGGACAGCTCCGACAGCCAATCCTCCAGCCCCAGCCGGCGAAAGGCGTCGAGGATCTGCTGGTCGGTGGCCTCGGGCCGGCCCATGCGGACGTTGTCCGCGATCGTGCCGCGGAACAGCATCCCGTCCTGGGGGACCATCACCACCCGGTCGCGCAGCGATTCGAACCGGACCAGCCGCAGGTCGACGCCGCCCACGAGCACCCGTCCCGCCGACGGGTCCATCAGCCTCGTCAGCAGCTTGGCGAAGGTCGTCTTGCCGGAGCCGGTCTCGCCCACGATCGCCACCCGTGACTCGGGAGCGATCGACGTGGTCACACCGATGAGGGCGGCAGTGCCGGTGGCGTCGGCCGCCACCTCCCCCGAGCGGGGGTAGCGGAAGTCGACTTGGAAGAAGTCGACCGCCAGCGGATGATCGGGGAGGTCGATGCCGCTCTCTCCGGGATCGGCGACATCCGGGGCGATGTCGAGCACGTCGAGCACCCGCCGCCATCCGGCCACCGCCGTCTGCGCCTCGTTCACCGCCTCGCCCAGCATCTGCACCGGTTGGACGAACAGCTGGATGAGGAAGAGGAACGCGACCACCGTGCCGACCGTGACCGAACCGTTGACGGCCATCACCACGCCGACCGTGAGCGTGACGGTGAGGACGAGGGCCGAAAGCAACTCGCCCGTCCCGGAGAACGACGACGACAGCACCCCGGCCTTGACCGCGGTGGCGCGATGGTCCTCGATCGCCGCGTCGAGGCGCTGGCGGGTGTGCGCCTCGATGCCGTAGGCACGGATCACCGGTGCACCCACGACCACCTCGGCCAGCGATCCCAGCAGCCGCGCCACCCGGTCCCGCACGATCAGATAGGCGGTGTCGAGCCGGGTCTGGAACCAGCGCATCGTCAGGATGATCAGGGGGAGGACGCCCGCCACCACCAGCCCCAACTGCCACGAGTAGACGAACATGGCCAGCAGGGCGAGGATCGCCTGGAAGCTGTTGATCATCAGCATCAGTCCGGCGAACTGCATGAAGCGGCTGATCTGGTCGACGTCCGACGTGACGCGCGACACCAGCGCTCCCCGATGTTCGGATGCCTGGTGGAGCATCGACAGATCGTGGATGTGGCGGAACGCCTGGATGCGCAACCCGGACAGCGCGGTCTCGCTGACCATCGCCAGCCGGACGTGCATCAGGGCGGTGCACCCGGCGGTGACGGCCACGGCTACCAGTGCCAGCACCGTCATCTGGAGGACGAAGCCCATGTCCACCCCGCCGGGGCGGAGCCCGTTGTCCAGCACTTGCTGGATCGCCACGGGGACGATGATGCGCCCGGCCGTAGCGACCAGGCCCAGCAGCAGGGTGACAGGCAGGCCGCGGCGCAGCACGGGGGACAGTTGGATCCCGCGACGGATCGTCTGCATGGCGGTGCGCTCCGTCACGCCTGGTCCTCCTGGTTGTAGGCGTCGATCAGCGCCGCATAGGCGGGCAAGCTGGCATACAGCTCGGCATGGGTGCCGCGCCCCACGACCCTCCCCTCCTGGACGAACAGGACGGTGTCGGCCAGCAGGATGGAGGAGCGGCGATAGGCGACGATCACGATGGTGGTGTCGAGCCGGCTCAGGCCCGCGAGGATGGCGCCCTCGACCGCCGGATCCACCGCCGAGGTGGCGTCGTCGAGCACCAACAGGCGCGGGCGGCGGATAATCGCCCTGGCCAGGGCGATGCGCTGGCGCTGGCCCCCGGAGAGGGAGGCGCCCCGCTCTCCCACCACCGTGTCGACACCCTCCGGCAACTGGCGGACGAACGTCGTCGCCTGGGCGAGATCGAGCGCCGCCCACACCTCTTCGTCGGACGCACCCGTGTCGAGGGCGACGTTGGCGCGGACGGTGTCGTCGAAGAGGAACGCCTCCTGGAAGACGAGGGCGGTGGTCTCCGACAGGTCGGACCTGCGCAGCTCCGAGACCCCCATCCCGTCGAGGCGGATCACACCCTCGTCCGGGTCGAAGAGGCGAACCATCAGATGGGCGATCGTGGTCTTGCCGGACCCGGTTGGTCCAACGATGGCGACGGTGGTGCCCGGTACGACGCCGAGCGTCACCGATCGCACCCCGCGCCCGTTGGGGTTCGCCGCCACGGGGGTGGGAGCCGCCGGCGCGTCGCCCAGGTCGGCATGCGAGTCGTCCGGGTAGAGGTATCCCACCGCGGAGGCATCGGCCCCGGCACCGCCGGTGCGGGTGAGGGCCGCCGTTCCGTACGAGAGCGTCTCGTCCGCGGCGAGGACGGCCTCGATCCGGTCCCAGCCGACCACCGCGCGGGGCATCTCGGCCAGCAGCCAGGTGAACACCCGCAGGGGCATCGCCACCAGGCGGAACAGATAGGCGAAGGTGACCAGCGTGCCGGCGGTGATCAGCCCTTCATCGACGCGCCACGCACCCACCGCCAGGACGGCGAGGACGCCGATGTTGGGCAGCGCCTCCATCAGCGGGTCGAAGACCGCTCGCAGCCGGCCCAGCTCGACCATCGAGTCGCGGAGATCGTCGGATCGGGCGCCGAATCGTCCCACCTCCTGGTCCTCCCGGCCGAGGGTCTTCACCACCAGCGCCGCGTCGAAGGACTCGTGCGCGATCTCGGCGACCTCGGCGCGCAGCTTCTGGGCGCTCGCCGCCACCACCCGCATCCGTCGCTGGAAGAGGATGTTGCTGAAGATGATCAGCGGGAGGACGGCGAAGCCGACGATGGCCAGGAAGATGTCGGTGATCACGAGCAGTACCGCGGTGATGACCAGCATCAGGAACACCCCGAAGGCCAGCGGCAGCGGGGCGGCGAGGAAGGATGCGGCCTCGACGTCGGCGTTCACGTTCGACAGCAGCTGGCCGGTGGGATGGCGGCGATGCCACTCGATGGGGAGCCGCAGGTACTTGTCGGTGACGTCGCGTCGGTCGCGCGCCTGCAACAGGTATTGGGCGGCGTAGGCGCCGAGCCGCCGCAGGGTGATGCCGAGGCCGCGCAGCAGGGAGACGGCGATGATCGCTCCGGCGGCCCCGACCAGCGCGGCAGTGGTGATGCTGCCTGCCGCGACCGCCGGCAGCAGGACCTCGTCGGTGACCCAGCCGAGCACATAGGAGGAACCCACGGTGGCGACCGCGAAGAGCGTTGTGCCGAGTCCCCCCAGGGTGAACTCGCGGGGGGCGCGGAGCAACATCCGGCGGATGAGCTGGAGCCCGCGACCCATCACTGCCCGGTCGGAGTCCTTGGCGCGTGCGATCGTCTCGGTGTCGGCCACGAACGGCCAGGGTACGCCCGCCCACCGTCTTGGACGAAGTCGGGCCCGGGGACGAACCCCGGGCCCGAGTGGCTGCGTCGGTTGGTGTGGTTCAGGGAACGAACGGGAGCAGGACGGTGTCGATCACATGGATCATGCCGTCTGCGACCCGAACGTCGGTCAGCACGAAGCCGGCGTCAGAGCCGATCGCGTCCACGAATCCGCCCCGGGCGATGATGGTGTTGCCATCGAGCATCGTCACGTGAGCGGCACGAGTGACGCTCACCGAGTTCCGCACGCCATCGGTCAGGTGGTACAGCAGCACGTCGACGATGGTGTCGAGCCCGAGTGTGGCGATCACGCCGAAGGCCTCTGCTTCGCTCCCGACCGACGGGTCGAAGGCCTGGGCGAGCGCGATGAAAGCGGCGTCGGTCGGTGCGAACACCGTGTAGTCCGTTCCGTCGAACAGCCCGACGGCGCCGGTCGCCAGCAGGGCGGCCACCAAGATGTCGAAATCGTCAGGATTGTCGTCGAACTCGCCGGGCGCGTTCTCCGCGCCGGACAGCGCCAGGGCAGTCTCGACGATCGTGGCGTCGGACTTCTCCGACCACGCCGGCCGGGCAGAAGCCGGAACGGCGAGGGCGGCCATCAGGGCGGTGGCCAGTGCGAGGGTGATCAATCGGCGCATGTGTGCGTCCTCCTTGGGTGGGTGAATCTCACTCCTTGCGCCCTATACGGAGTCGCATGCTGGACCGGATGAGGGAGACATTGAGATGTTGTCCCCCCTGCAGGGGGAGAGACTCTTCTTTCTCCCCCCGTAGGGGGGAGTACCGGCCGCAGGCCGGGGAGGGGGGAGATCTCCCACCGTGGACCGACGGGCTCGCTGGCGCTCGCCGCCCTGCTCTGCCTCGCCTGCGGCGAGGCTGTCTCCCCCCTGCGGAGGGAGAGACTCTTTTTCTTTCTCCCCCCGTAGGGGGGAGTACCGGCCGCAGGCCGGGGAGGGGGGAGATCTCCCACCGTGGACCGACGGGGCTCGCTGGCGCTCCCCCCCTCTGCCTCGCCTGCGGCGAGGCTGTCTCCCCCCTGCGGAGGGAGAGACT
>CAZCRP010000189.1:0-5935 GCA_964501055.1 uncultured Acidimicrobiaceae bacterium | reverse complement strand
GGCACGGCCGCGGGCGTGTGCCCTTCGGTCGGCCCGGCTCGACGCGGTCGGTGACGATCCGCCCGGTTGGGTCCATCGTGTAGCTCCTATGCTTGCCGGGAGTCCACCACCGAGAGGAATTCGACCGTGTTACGTCGCATCTGGGGATACCTCCGACAGCTGTTCCGATCCACCGCCGAGCGGGTGATGGATCCCGAGATCGAGATCGAGCAGGCCATCACCGACGCTCGGAGACGCGATCAGGAACTGCGCAACCAGGCAGCCAAGGTCATCGCCCATCGCACCCAGCTCGAACAGAAGATGGAGCAGGCGGCTGCCCAGGTCGGCGAGGGCCGGGAGACGGCCAAGCAGGCACTGCTGCGGGCGGATCAGGCGAAGTCGGAAGGCGACGCCGAAGCGCAACAGAAATGGACACAGGCCGCCCAGTCCCTCGCCCTCAAGCTGCAGGCTGCGGAGTCGAACCTGAGCCTGCTCAAAGAGCAGTACGAGATCGCCATCGGCCAAGCCGACGAGGCGAAGTCGGCGGTGCAGACCAACGCCATGCGGCTGCAGGAGCTGGCCGCCAAGCGCATGCAACTGGTCGGCCAGCTCGAACAGGCGAAGATGCAGGAGGCGGTGAACTCCGCCGTCGAGTCGATCTCGGTCTCGATGGAGGTCGATGCCCCATCCATGGCGAACGTCGAGGACAAGATCAATCGACGGTTGGCGGAGGCGAAGGCCAAGACCGAGTTGCGCGAAGCCACGCCCGAGGGGGCGGAGGCCGAGCTCAAGGAGGCGATTTCGATGGCGCAGGCCGACGCCAGGCTCGAAGAGCTGCGCCGGGAGTTGGGGTTGGACTGAGCCTCGCCGCGCTGCTCGCCACGGGAGGGGTCGTCGAGACCCAGAAGCTCGCCGGCCCGGTCGGCGTGATGGCGTTGCACGGCGGGCTCGAGGCGGAGACCGAGCGGATCGCCGCCCTCACTGCGGCCCGCACCGGCGCCTCGTTGTACACCATCACCCAACCGCCGGACCTCGCCTGGCACATCCCGTCCGTGCGTTGTGCACCGGAAGACAGCCCAGCCTTCGCCCAGTTCCTCGCACACGTACGGACGGTGGTCTCGGTGCACGGCTTCGGACGGCCCCACCTGCGACGATCGGCGCTGGTGGGCGGTCGGAACGGGCACTTCCGGGCGGAAGTGGCGACTGCCCTGCGCCGGTGCACGGGACTGCTCGTGATCGACGAGCCTGCCCGCATCCCTTCCGAACTTCGTGGGCACAGCGCGAGAAATCCGGTGAACCTCCCTCCGGAAGGTGGCGTACAGGTCGAGCTCTCTGCCTCGGCGCGGATGGTGCCGGAGATCGATGGGGTGGTCGACGCCCTGACCGTGGCGATCGCTGCCAGGGCCGAGCCGATCAGAACTCCGCCGTTCGGGTGACCGTCAGAGACCGGAAACCGCTCCGACTCCGGCTCTACACTCGCCGCTCATGACGGCCACGTCCGAACGCGAAGTGGAACGCGCTCGCCGGCTCCCCTCGGCCAGTCAGGTCTTGCTGACACTCGGGATCGCCGGGGCGTTCGGAACACTCGGGCTGTGGGCGCTGGGGAGCCGTCAGCCGAAGTACGAGCCCGAGGTGGGCAGGGTCGTGTTCGGCAATGTCCCGTTCGCGCTGGTGGCGGTGTTCTATGTCGTCACGTCGGTCGCCATCGGCCTGTGCTTCTATCTGTTCGCCCTCCGGGCCCGGAACTGGGCGCGCGGTCAGGCGGAGGATCGGAGCGGCGACTGGCGGCGACGGCTGCGGCGACTCGACTCAGGCCTGCGCATGAAGACCCTCATGCGCGACCGCCGGGCCGGACTCATGCACTCCATGGTCTATTACGGGTTCATCGTCCTGTTTCTCGGCACCGTCATCCTCGAGATCGACAACCTATTGCCCCACACCATGAAGTTCCTGGAGGGCGGGGTGTATCTCGGGTATTCGTTCGTGCTCGACGCGGCCTCTCTGGTTTTCTTGGGGGGGCTGGTGTGGGCGATGGCCAGGCGTTACGGCCAGCGCCCATGGCGGATCAGATCGAAGACCAAGCCGGAGGACGCCTGGATCCTCGGACTGCTGACGCTGATCGGAGTCACCGGTCTCCTGACCGAAGGTGCCCGGATCGCAGTGGATGGCCGCCCCGACTTCGAGGTCTGGAGCTTCGTCGGTTATCCGCTCTCGATGCTGTTCGCCGACGGGGCGGCCGTCGAGTGGCATCGGATCCTGTGGACCGCCCATGCCGCCGCGTTCGTTGCCTTCCTGGTGGTGCTGCCCACCACCAAGTTGCGACACATGGTGACCTCGCCCGCCAACATGTTCCTCTCCCCCCATGATCGTCCCAAGGGGGCGATGAAGGCGGTGCCCAACCTGATGGAGGTCGACGACGTCGACGTCATCGGTGCCTCGGTCGTCGGCGAGTTCACTTGGAAGCAGCTGTTCGACACCGACGCCTGCACCATCTGTGGCCGTTGCACTTCGGTCTGCCCGGCCAACATCACAGGCAAGCCGCTCGATCCGCGCGAGATCGTGCTCAAGACGGGGGAGGTGATGGCGGCCTCCGGCACGCCGGTCGTGTCGCCTCCGGTCGGCATCGCGCCGGGGATCGCCATCGAAGGGGACTCGGTGTTCCAGCGGGTGACGGCGGAGGAGGTGTGGTCGTGCACGACCTGCAAGGCGTGCGACGAGATCTGCCCCGTCGACATCGAGATCCTCGACAAGATCCTCGATATGCGGCGCTATCTGTCGCTGATGGAGTCGAACTTCCCGCCGGAGCTGGGCAAGGCCTACATGGCGATGGAGAACCAGGGCAATCCGTGGGGGATGGGTCAGCAGGCGAGGGCGGATTGGACCAAGCGGCTCGATTTCGAGGTCCCGATCCTCGGCGACGGGGTCGAGTCGGCCGAGTACCTGTGGTTCGTGGGCTGCGCGGGGAGCTTCGACGACCGCAACCAGCATGTCACGGTCGCTCTCGCCAAGCTGCTGCACGAAGCGGGGATCGACTTCGCCATCCTCGGCCCGCGCGAATCGTGCAACGGCGATCCGGCGCGGCGCTCCGGGAACGAATACCTCTGGCAACAGCTGGCGCTGCAGAACATCGAGACGTTCGACGATCTCGGTGTGAAGCGGGTCATCACCCAGTGCCCGCACTGTTTCAACACCCTGGCCAACGAGTACCCACAGATGGGCGGTCATTACGAGGTGGTGCATCACAGCCAGGTGCTCGCCGAATTGCTGTCACAGCGACGGGTGAGCACCGCGGGGAGCAACGGCGCCAAGAAGACCGTCACCTATCACGACCCCTGCTACCTGGGGCGTCACAACGACATCTACCTGGCGCCGCGCGAGGTGGTGGCGGCCTCGGGCGACATCGACATGGTCGAGATGCCCCGCCACGGCACTCGTGGTCTGTGCTGCGGCGCCGGGGGGGCGCGGTTCTGGCTGGAGGAGCACACCGGCAAGAAGGTCAACATCGAACGGGCACAGGAGGCGCTGGCGACCGGGGCCACCGAGATCGCCGTTTCGTGCCCCTACTGCTTCGTGATGATCGACGACGGCGTGAAGGAGCTGGGGCGGGGCGACGACGTCCGGGTGCGGGATCTGGCGCAACTCCTCACCGACGGCTACCAGGACTAGTCACCGCGGGCGCATGAGGGATGCTTCTGGCATCGCTGCCGCATCTCCCTACGGTGAGACCGGGATGCAGAGAGCTATCGGGATGTCGAAAAGGGGCGCGTGCCGTGACCAAGGGCACGAAGACACCACCTCGGTGGTGGCCGGCGCGGGTCTCTCGCGTACGGCCTGTCGCCGGTGTGGGCGGGTGTCGATCGATCTGACGGGGGACTCTCCGCAGCCGGTCACGCCCGCACTCTTCGGACTCGGTGGGAACCCGGTGTTTGCGGAGGTCGGCGGACAGGACCTCCCCGTCGCTTCGCAGAAGTTCGGGGAACCACGAGACAGGCGCTGATTCGACAACGAGGGGCAGGTGGTTCAGGGCGGCTGGGGCAGCCGCCCTGAATCGCGTCTACGGCTGGTCGCAGGTCTAGCGTCCCGAGGATGCGACGCCTCTGCGTGCTGTTCGCCGTGGTCTGCTCGACGGCATGTCTTCCCGCCGCTGAGCCAGGGGCGGCTCCGACGACGACGTCCACTTCCACCACGACGACCACTGAGCCGATCACCCCGACCAGGGCCACGGAGGACTTCGCCGCCTGCATGGGGGCAGAGGGCATCGACGTCCCCGCGATACCGACGGGCCCCGACGGCCTTCCCGATCTGCAGGCGATCGCCGAGCAGGTGGACACGAGCCGGGTGGATGTGAGGGCAGCCCTCGGCGCTTGTGCTTCGATCCTGGTGGCGGCGGGCGTGATCGACCTGCAGTCCGATCCCGAAGTGCGGGCCCTCGTCCAGGACCTGCTCGGGCGGTATGCCGAGTGCATGCGTGCCGAGGGCATCGCCGAGTTTCCCGATCCGACGCCCGGCTTCACCGGTGCGGGCCCGCCGTATCCGTTGGAGTCCGTTCCGTTCGACCATTCCGACTTCGTCGACGCGGCCAGCACCTGCCAGCGGCTGCTGGGGGCGGTGGAGGGTATGCCGTGAAGGGGCGGACGGTGCGCCACTCCGGGAGTTCTAGGGTGCGGGCGACATGAAGATCGGATTCCAGGGCGAGCGCTTCTCATATTCGGACCAGGCGACCGTGGAACTGTTCCCCGACCACCACCGCCTGGGGTTCGAGACCTTCTCGGGCGCGTTCCTCGCCCTCGCCGGCGGCGAGGTGGATCGGCTGGTGCTGCCGATCGAGAACTCCACCACCGGGAGCGTGCTCCCGGTGCTGGATCGGTTGCTGCCCGGCAACGTGCACATCGTGGCAGAGCACCTGGTGGAAGTGAGGCACTGTTTGTTGGTCGCACCCGGGACCACCCTCGAGACCATCAAGACCGTGCACTCTCATCCGGAGGCGCTGTCGCAGGCGGAAGCATTCATCGGCCGCCACGGGTGGACGGCGATGCCCGAGCACGACACCGCAGGGGCGGTGCGACTCGTCGCCGATCGTGCCGACCCGTCGGAGGCGGCGCTCGGCCCGGAACGGGCGGCTGGTCCCAACGGGTTGGAGGTTCTCGTCCGAGACGTGGTCGACAAGGGGGACAACACGACCAGGTTCGTGGTCGTGGCTCCCGGGGAGACTCCGACCGCGCCTGATGCCGACAAGTCGACGGTGGCGTTCACGACCGCGCACACTCCCGGCGCCCTCGCCCTCGCCCTCACGGAGTTGGGCCTGCGGGGCGCGAACCTGACGCGGATCGAGTCGCGTCCCGCCGAGGCCGCGTGGCAGTATCGGTTCTTCGTCGATCTCCGCCACGAGCCGGGTGAAGTCGGGCTTCGCAAGGTCTTTGAACCGCACCCCGCCTCCCTGAGCGATGTGCGCTTCCTCGGCACCTACAAGGCGGTTCGCTGACCCAGGACGGCGGCGAGCACGGTGCGCATCCGCGCGGGGGGGAGCGCTCCCACCTCGATCGTTTCCAGTTCGGGGATGATCGCCACCGGCTCCAGACCCGTCGCCCGCCGTACCCGCCCCAGGTCCTGGCCAGGGCGGTGACGGTTGATCACCAGCTGCGGGGTGGGCCCGAGCCACGTCTCGCAGAGGCGGGCCAGCCGGACCACCCCGACGGCAGTGGCCTCTCCGACCATGACCACCTCATCGACTTCGATCATGCGATGCCACGTGGAGCCCGGGCCGGCATCGATCACAGTCAAGCCGTGGTCGGCGACGGTGGCGGCGATGCGCTCGGCCAGCTGGTCGGCCCGGCGGGGCGACACCTCCAGCGGACTCGGGATCAGCGAGACCCCCGAGACGCGATGCACGGCGCGCTCGCTCGAGGGGGCGAGTCCCATGCGCAGACCGAGGGACGGGGCTGCGTCATCGAGTTCG
>CAZCRP010000188.1:0-5945 GCA_964501055.1 uncultured Acidimicrobiaceae bacterium | reverse complement strand
CGAATGTTCCCCGCGCGGCCGACTCCAGCACCGGCCACTCCCGGCGGAAGGCGGCCGCGATGGCAGAGGGGGCGGGCAGGATGAACGCCCGCACCCCGGTCACCCGCACCATTCCCTCCCAGGCCGCCAGCGTGGCCGCCGCCAGCACCAGCGCCGGCTCGCAGCGATCGATGCGCGACCTCACGGTACGTCCACCTTGCGCAACGCCTCCCGCAGACGGGTGAGGAGGTCGTAGAAGCGGGGATCCTCCCTCGTCTCGAACACCCGCGGCTGGGGGAGATCGACGTCGATCGTCTCCGAGATGCGGCCCGGCCGCGGCGACATGACCACCACCCGCGTGGACAGGAAGACCGCCTCGGGGATCGAGTGGGTGACGAAAAGCACCGTGGTTTCGGTCTCCCGCCAGATCTGGAGCAACTCCATCTGCATGCGCTCGCGGGTCATCTCGTCGAGCGCCCCGAACGGCTCGTCCATGAGAAGGAGCGACGGGCGGAACGACAGCGCTCTGGCGATCGAGACCCGCTGCTGCATGCCGCCTGACAGTTCGTACGGGTGGTGGGCGGAGAACCCGTCGAGCTGGACGAGTTCCAGCATCTCCCGCGCCGTGGCCTCTCGCGCCGCGCGGGGGGTGCCCATGATCTCGAGGGGAAGCGCGACGTTGTCGAGGACCGTTCGCCAGTCGAGCAACGTGGCGGACTGGAAGACGATCCCATAGTCGCGATCCGTACGCGCCTGTGACGGAGGCTTGCCGTTGACCAGGATCTCACCGGCGGTTGGGCGCAACAAGTCGCCGATGAGGCGCAGGAGGGTGGACTTTCCGCACCCGGAAGGGCCGATCAGTGAGATGAACTCGCCGGCCTCGCCGCGGAGATCGATGTCCTCGAGTGCCGTCACCTCGTTGGGAGCGCCGGGATTGAACACCATTCCCACCGACCGCAGATCGAGCGCGCTCATGCCGGCGCCGCCTGGCTGGCGGGAGCGAGGTCGGGGACTGCATCGGCCGGTATCCGAGCTCCGGGTGGCACGGTGAGTCGTTCGACCACTGCCACCAACCCCACGAAGGCCAAACCGAGCAGGCCTGACACGAGCACCGAAGCGAAGAGCTTCTCGGGGGCGGCGGAGAAGGAGGAGGCGAAGCTGAGGATCGCTCGGCCGAGTCCTTGCGCGAAGCCGGCCGGCAGCTCGCCGACGATCGCCCCGATCACCGAGGCACTGGCGGCGATCTTGAGCGCAGGGAACAGGTATGGGAGGGCCGATCGCACCTGCAGCTTCCACAGGATCTGGGACGGAGAGGCGGCGTAGGACCGCATCAGCTCCATCGACGTCGCTTCCGGCGATCGCAGCCCTCTCACCGTGTTGATCGCCACCGGGTAGAAGGCGAGGTAGGCCGAGATGGCGGCGATGGGCACCCAGTTGGGAAAGGCGAGCCGCCCGGACCAGACCACGACCACGGGGGCGATCGCCAGGACCGGGACGGCCTGGGAGGCGATGACATACGGCATCAGGCCCCGCTCCGCCAGCGAGGACCGCACGAACAGCACCCCCAGCGCGAAGCCCACCACAGCACCCACCGCGAACCCGATCGCGGCCGAGCGCCACGTCCACAATGCCGCCCGCAACAGGATCACCAACAGCAGGTCTTCCCCGCCCCGGCGGGCGGGGGCGAACAGGGAGCCCACGATGTCCCACACGTGCGGCATCGACCGATTGTTGGCCCGCACCGGCAGCGCCAAGGACGTCCCCGGCCACACCCCACCGGTGGCCTCGCCCACTGCCTTGTAGCCCTCCCACAGCAGCACCAGGAGGAAGACCGTCCCGAGGAAGCTCGCCATCGCCCGCGCGCGACCTCTCATCGGTATCCCGGCCGTCGAGACGTGCGGTGAAGCATCGAGGGATCGTACGGGTCGTCGCGCGGCGATGGCGCACCGCGGCGACAAGATTCCTGCGGGGAGCCGGTTTTCCCCCCGAAGGCGGCGCTCGTACGCTGGCCGACGTGGCAGGAGCGCGCGTCGCCTTCGAAGGGACGGATCCCATCCGATTGCGGGCGGCGTCCGCCCTCATCGCCGACCACCGCGTCGAACGGGTCGGTATCGTCGGACGCACGCCGCCCCCGTCCTGGGGAGACCGGGCGGTGGCCATCGAGTCGGCCGCCGGCTGGGACGTCACCGTGGGCACGGCGCCTCTCAGGGGCCAGGTCGACGTCACGGTCGGAGAGGGCGGGTCGGTGTCGTGGGCGGGACCGACGGGACTCGTCCGGTCCCTCGGAATCAGGCTGCAGGGCGCGCCCGCCCTGGCGGGGACGGTTCCCGGATCACCCGCCACCAGCGGCCCCCGGTTCGGGTTCCCCGAACCGCTCGGGTGGCTGCACGGGGCGCTGGTCGACGATCTCCACCATGTCCCCGTGTCAGGCGAGCTGGCAGGGGTCATGGCGGTTCACGACGGCGGTCGGTCGGTGGCGATCGTCGACCAGCGCGAGTTCCTGGACGGGGCGGCGCTGGCGGCGGGCGTGCTGCTGGCGGTGGAAGGCCACCGGGGACCGGTGTGGAAGTCGGCCGAACGCTATCTCGAACTCGCCGCCGAACTGGGACTGGTGCTCGCCGAGCGAAGCTGAGGTGGCTTCAGCCCCGGTCCGGGGCGGTGACCGGTGTCTCCTGGGTGGGTATGTCCGCCATGGACAGCGCCGGGCGCCGGGAGGCCACGGCGGGCTGGTCCTGTGGGAGCGGCCCGAGCGTCTCTTCCAGCACCACGATCTCGACGCCGCCCACCACATCCGACACGAGGTTGTACATCACGGCGAGCAGCGTGGTGATGCCGCAACCGAGCACCGCCCAGGCAATCGAGCCGAACACGGCGAGACGGAAGAAGGCGTCATTGTCGGCGAACGGGTCGGATCCCTCACTGAGCAGTGTGATGTCGATGAGGAAGGTGGTGACCCGGTCGGGGATCTCAGCGGCGTTCAGTACCGACCAGAACATCACGAGGCCGAGCGTCATCGCCAGCGCGGCGACCGCCCACACGACGGCTGAGACTTTGAACACCGTCCAGGCGTCGATCTTGCGGATGATGCGACGGACACGACGCACGTTGGCCACCGGGTCCTCCTCTCAGTGGTTCCCGAGAGTGTAGGTACTCACTCGGCTTCCACTTCCTGGACGACCGTGAAGGTGGCCAACTCGCCGGCGCCGACATCGATGACCTTGACGCCCGTCGCATCACGCTGCTGGCGCGAGATGCGCTTGACCGCCGTCCGGATACCGGTGCCCCGGGAGGAGATGAGGAACACCTCGTCGTCGGGTTGGACCGCCTTGGCGCCGATGAGCGAGCCGCGCACCTTCGTCAGCTTGAAGGCCTTGACACCGATGCCGCCCCTGCCCTGACGGGGGAACTGGTCGGTGGCGGTGCGCTTGCCGTATCCGCCGGACGTCATCAGCAGTACTTCGTCCCCGTCGATGTTGGAGGTGGCCGCGACGACTTCGTCGCCATCGCGCAGCTTCACACCCCGCACGCCTTGCGTCGCCCTTCCCATCGGACGCAGATCCTTCTCGGAGAACCGGATCCCCTGGCCGTTCTTGGTGAAGATCAGCAACTCGTTCTGGCCGTTGGTGGTTCGCACCGCCACCAGCTCGTCGTCATCGTGCAGGTTGATGGCCACGAGGGTCGTGTTGCGCGAGTCGTACTCCTTGAACTCCGTCTTCTTCGCCTGTCCCTTCTTCGTGACCATGACGAGATACCGATTGGTCTCGTAGTCGCGGGTGTCGATCACCGCCTCGATCCGCTCTTCCGGTTCGAGTGGCAGCACCGCCTGGGCGAGCACCCCCTTCGATGTCCGCTGCTGACGAGGGATCTGGTGCGTCTTGATGCGATGCACCTTGCCCGTGTTGGTGAAGAAGAGCAGGTAGGCGTGGGCAGTGGTGTAGAGCAGGTGTGAGACGACGTCCTCGGCTCCGACTTCGGCCGCCTTGATGCCGCGCCCGCCCCGGCCCTGGGAACGGTAGGTGTCGGCTGCCACCGACTTCACGTAGCCGGAGCGGGAGACCGACACGATCAGCTCGTCGTCGGCAATGAGATCCTCGAGCGAGAGGTCGCCCTCGTCCGGGATGAGTTGGCTGCGGCGCGGCTCGCCGAACTTGGCCCGGATCTCGGTGAGGTCCTCCCTGATGATCGCCCTGCGCCGCATCGGGTCGGCGAGGATCGCCTCGAGTTCGGCGATGAGCGCCCGCAGCCCCTCCAACTCCTCCCGCAGCTCGTTGATCGACAGGGCAGTCAGTTGCCGCAGTCGCATCTCGAGGATGGCGTTGGCCTGCTCCTCGGACAGTTCGAAGCGAGCCATCAACCCGCCGCGGGCGGCGGCGGTGTCGGCCGACTCCCGGATGAGGGCGATCACCTGGTCGATGTGGTCGACGGCGATCATCAGCCCTTCGAGGATGTGCGCCCTGCGCTGGGCCTTGTCCAGCCGGAAGCGGGTGCGCCGCTCGATGACCTCCATCTGGTGGTCGAGGTAGTGGCCGACCATGTCGGCCAGGTTGAGCGTGCGCGGTACGCCATCCACCAACGCCACCACGTTGTATCCGAAGGAGTCCTGCATCGGGGTGTTCTTGTAGAGCTGGTTGAGGATGACCTGCGGGATCGCCTCCCGCTTGAGGATGATCACGAGCCGCATGCCGCGACGCTCGTTGGACTCGTTGCGCACGTCGGCGATGCCGGTGATCTTCTTCGAGTCGACCAGGATCTTGATCTTGGCGATGACCCGCTCGATCGACACCTGATACGGGAGCTGGGTCACGACGATGGCCGTGCGGGTGGACTTGCCGTCCTTGATCTCCTCGACGTCGGCCACGGCGCGGATCTTGACCGACCCGCGGCCGGTGGCGAGCGCCTCGCGGATGCCCGTGGCCCCGACGAGGAAGCCACCCGTGGGGAAGTCCGGTCCCCGCACGAAGCCCATCAGTTCCTCGGAGTCGGCGTCGGGATGCTCGAGCATGTGGATGCAGGCGTCGACGACCTCCCCGAGATTGTGGGGAGGGATGTTGGTGGCCATCCCGACGGCGATGCCCTGGGACCCGTTCACCAACAGGTTGGGGAAGCGGGCGGGTAGCACGGTCGGCTGCTGGTACTCGCCCGAGTAGTTCTCCTCGAAGTCGACGGTGTCCTCACCGATCCCGTCCAGCAGGCGCATCGAGAGCTCGCTCAGCCGGCATTCGGTGTAGCGAGCGGCGCCGGGAGGGTCGTCGATCGTCCCGAAATTCCCCTGCGGATCGATCAGGAGGTGGCGCATCGAGAAGTCCTGGCCCATCCGCACCAGCGCGTCGTAGATGGCCTGGTCGCCGTGGGGGTGGTAGTTCCCCATGACGTCGCCGACCACCTTGGAGCACTTGCGGTGGGCGGTGCCGGGGCCGATGTTCGATTCCGACATCGACCAGATGATGCGGCGCTGGACGGGCTTGAGCCCATCACGGACGTCGGGCAGCGCCCGCGACACGATCACCGACATGGCGTAGTCGATGAAGGCCTGCTCCATCTCCTGGTTGATGTCCACGTCGGTGCGGGGGGCGGGTACGAATTCGTCGGTCATGGCAGATCTCCGGTCGCGCTCAGATGTCGAGGAAGCGGACGTCGTTGGCGCGGCGCTGGATGAACGCCTTGCGCTCCGACACGTCGTCGCCCATCAGGGTCGAGAAGACTTCCTCGGCCCTGGCGGCGTCCTCGAGGTCGACCCGCAGCAGCGTGCGGGTCTCGGGGTTCATGGTGGTGTCCCACAGTTCCTTCGGGTTCATCTCGCCGAGACCCTTGAACCGGGTGGGCTTCACCTTCGGATTGGTGGTGCGGAGCTCTTCGAGCGCCCGGTCGTCGTGCAGGTAGAGGATCTTGTTCGATCCGATCCTGACCCGGTAGAGCGGGGGCTGGGCGATGTAGACGAAGCCCGCCTCGATGAGGCCGCGCAGATG
>CAZCRP010000187.1:0-5985 GCA_964501055.1 uncultured Acidimicrobiaceae bacterium | reverse complement strand
AATCCAGGGCGATGCCAACCGCAGCGCGGCGCGCAAGCAGCGGGTGGCAGAGGCGGCCGAGCGGACCTGATCGCAGCGGAGTAGCGTTTCGCCCGTGACCGATCCGGTGAAACGGGGATACGTGATCGATCTCGCGGCGCCGCGGCTCGGGTCGCGTCGGTCGTCGGGGACGCGGGCGCCGGTCCCCGACGATCTCGAGGCTCTCGCCGACCTCATGCTCGAGGCGTATCGGGGAACGATCGATTACGACGACGAGACCATCGTCGAGGCCAGAGACGAGGTCGCAGGCTATTTCGCGGGTGACCCTCTGCTCGACCACTCCCGCGTGCGCTTCGAGGGAGCGGCCGCCGTGTCCGCAGTCCTCCTCGCCACCTGGCGGGGCGATCCGATCGTCTCCTATGTCATGACCCGGCGCGAGTACAAGCGACAGGGATTGGCGAAGGCGCTCCTGCTCGACGCGCTCGCCAGCCTGCGCGCCGCAGGCGCCGAGCGCGTGCACCTCTTCATCACCGACGGCAACGTGGCGTCGGAGAGACTGTTCGCAACCCTGGGCGCGACGGAGATGTCAGACGGAGTCTGAGCGCAGCGCCTCGGCGGCGACGACTTCGACCTCTGCTTGCAACTCCGCCTTCCTTTCGCCCGACAGGAAGGACGACTCGATCGAGTTGCGGGCCAACGTGATCAGCTCCGAAGCCCCGAAGTCGAGTCCTTGGACCAAGGCTCGGTAGTTGTCGGCGACGTAGCCCCCGAAGTAAGGCGGGTCGTCGGAGTTCACGCTCACCAACAGCCCTTGCTCCATCATTCGCGGCAGCGGATGATCCTGGATCCGTTCCACCACATGGAGCCGGACGTTGCTGAGCGGGCACACCGTCACGGGGACCCGTTCGTCGCGCAACCTCGCCACCAGCGTCGCATCTTCCAAGCTCCGGATTCCGTGGTCGATGCGCTCCGCTCCCAGCGCATCCAGCGCACCCCAGACATGGGCAGGAGGACCTTCCTCCCCGGCGTGGGCGACGGCACGGAGTCCCAACTCCGCCGCCAGCCGGTATGCGTCCGCGAATGGCTCAGACGGGTAGCCACGTTCACTCGAGTCCAGCCCGACCGCCACCACTCCGTCGAGGTGGTCGGCGGCGGCGGTGATCGTCGCCACCGCGTCCTCCGGTGGGAGATGCCGCAGGAAACACAGGATGAGGTCGGAGGTGATCCCGAGCTCCGACTCCGCTCGCTGCATCGCCTGTCGGAAGCCCGGCATGAAATCCTCGAATCCGATGCCGCGGTGGGTGTGTGTCTGCGGATCGAAGAAAATCTCGGCGTGACGTACGCCGTCTGCCGCGGCCCGTTGCAGGTACGCCTCCATCAGGTCCTCGAAGTCGGTCGGCGTGACGAGGACCGCCGCTCCCTGGTAGTAGACGTCGAGGAACGATTGCAGATCGGTGAACCGGTATGCAGACTCGATCTCGGCCACGGACGCCCACGGCAGCTCGATCGCGTTGCGCCGGCCCAACTCGAACATCATGCGCGGCTCCAGGGTTCCCTCGATGTGCACATGGAGCTCGGTCTTCGGCAGGGCGAGAATCAGTCGGTCGAGGGAAGGATCGATCGGCATGCGACGACGCTAGCGGGCGGGGGAAATCACCGTGGTCCACAGCCGCTCGACCCGTTCCGCCACTTGCGCCCGAGTGCCGTCGGTGGAGATCGTCCAACGGCCTCTTGCCCGCCACGCGTCGCGGCTGGGCTGGTTGGCGATGCGCCGATCGACGTCGGCGGGGTCCATTCCCCGCTCGACGAGTCGCTGCCGCCGGACCTCGAGCGGCAAGTCCGCGACGATGGTGCGCAGCCATCCGACCCCGAGCAGGTCGCGGGGGACGGAGATCTCCACCACCAGCACCGAATCGCCCGCTTTCTCCACCTGGCGCATGGTCTCGGCGGCGATTGCCGGGTGGGTGATCGACTCCAATTCGTGCAGCTCGTCCGGGTCGGCGAACACGATGTCGGCCAGTGTCGTCCGGTCGACCCGGCCGTCGCGGACGACCGACGGCCAGCGCCGGGCGACGGCCTCGGCGGCGATGCCGCCGGGTTCCAACACCTGGTGACCGATGGCGTCTGCGTCGACGGTGACCGCTCCCAATTCCGCCAGCAAGCCGCTGATGGTGCTCTTGCCCGAGCCGATGCCCCCGGTGACCACCCACATGTCCGCCATGGTGGAAACGGTAATGGGCGAAGCCCGCGCCCTGTCTACCCTCGGCTGCACATGCGTTGGTCCCGAGCACACATCCCCACCTTGCGGGACGACCCGGCGGAGGCCGAGGCTGTCAGCCACAAGCTGCTGGTGCGGGCGGGGTTCATCCGCCAGTTGTCCTCGGGCCACTACTCGATGCTGCCGATGGGCCAGCGGGTGCGGGCCAACATCGATCGCGTGATACGCCAGGAGATGGACGCGATCGGCGGCCAGCAGTTCCACCTCCCTGCCCTCCATCCTGCGGAGATCTGGAAGCGCTCCGGCCGCTGGGAGTCGATTGGCGACGAGATGTTCCGCCTCGTGGACCGCAAAGGTGCGGACGTCGCTCTCGGGTTTACTCACGAGGAGGTCTTTGCGCTCCTCGCCACCGAGCTGACCTCCTATCGCCAGCTCCCACAGATCTGGTATCAGATCCAGACCAAGTTCCGCGACGAGCCGCGACCGAAGTCCGGCGTGCTGCGAGTGCGTGAGTTCACCATGAAGGACTCGTATTCGCTCGATATCGATGAGGCGGGGCTCGCCGCGTCGTTCCGGCTCCATCACGCCGCCTATGTCCGGATCTTCGGTCGATTCGGCTTGAACCCCGTCCCGGTCGAGGCCTCGTCTGGGATCATGGGTGGATCGGAATCGACCGAGTTCATGGTTCCCAGCCCGGCCGGAGAGGACTGGATCGTGACCTGCGGGTCGTGCGATTACGCCGCCAATCTCGAGCGCGCCACCTCGCGGCTGTCCTCCGTCGTCGACCCGGACGAGGTGCCCGCCCCGTCCAAGTTCGCCACTCCGGGGATCCGCACGATCAGAGCGCTGGCGGAGGGCTTTCCCGACATCGCCGCGCCCGAGCGTCAGATCAAGACGCTCGTCTACATGGTGGATGGAGCGCCCACACTCGTGCTGATGCGGGGAGACCACGACCTGCAGGAGCAGAAGCTGATCGACTCCGCCGGCACGGCGGAGGTGCGGCCCGCTCACGAGGAGGAGATCGTCCGACTCCTCGGCGCCGGGGCCGGGAGCCTCGGAGCGGTCGGCGTCGCCGGTCCTCCGGTCGTCGCAGACCATGCGCTGCAGGGAAGGCGGGGACTGGTGACGGGCGCCAACGACGACGACTGGCATCTGCGTGATGTCGATGTCGCGCGGGATATCGCCGTCACCCGGTGGGAGGATCTGCGGGAGGTCGGACCGGGTGAGCCCTGTGTGGTCGACGGGGGACCGCTCGCGCTCTGGAAGGGCATCGAAGTCGGACACATCTTCAAGCTCGGCACCCGCTATGCGGAGGCGATGGGAGCCCTCGTGCAGGACGAGCAAGGACGCTCGCATCCGATCGTGATGGGCTCGTATGGGATCGGTTTGGAGCGGGCGATGGCGACGGTGGTCGAGACGTCCCACGACGAGCGGGGGATCATCTGGCCGGCCGGAATCGGGCCGTGGGACGTGGTCGTGACGACCCTGCGCGCGGATGACCCGACCGTGCAGGAAACCGCAGTCGCCCTCTACGAGGAACTTCGGGCGGCCGGTGTCTCGGTGATCTACGACGACCGGGTGGAGCGGCCGGGCGTGAAGTTCGCCGATGCCGAACTCGTCGGCATCCCCTTCCGGCTGACCGTCGGCCCGCGGGGGATCGACGCGGGCGCGGTCGAGTTCACCCCCCGTCGAACCATGGAGACCGAAGAGATCGGGCTGGACGGCTGCGTGGCACTCGTGCGTTCGCGGCTCGACGCCGATCTCAGCCGCTGACTCGCCGTTCGCCGGCGTAGACGACGAAGGACTCTCCCCGCACGAAACCGGCCAGGGTCAGCCCCACCTCGTCTGCCAGTTCGACGGCCAGCGACGAGGCCGCCGACACCCCGACCACGATGGGCACCCCGGCCACCGCCGCCTTCTGGGCGATCTCGAAGCTGATCCGCCCCGACACGACGAGGATCACCTCGCCCAGTGGCCAGCGCCGTCGGGCCAGGGCACCGATGGTCTTGTCGACGGCGTTGTGCCTTCCCACGTCCTCCGCCGAGGCCAGGACCATCCCCGCCGGATCGACGAGCGCCGCCCCGTGCAGCCCGCCGGTGGCGTCGAAGACCTCCTGCACTTCCCGCAGCCGGTCGACGAAGGCGGTGATCGACGTCCGGTCGACGACCGGACCGGGCGGGAGCGGGCGGGCCGCGATACGGACGGCATCGATCGATGCCTTGCCGCACACCCCGCAGGACGAAGTCGTGTAGGTGTTGCGGCGGAACTGTTCGGCATCGACGGTGACACCGCTCGCGAGTTCCAGCACGTAGCGGTCGCCGTCCAGAGGCTCCAGACGCAGCAACTCCTCCGGGTGGAGCAGGATCCCCTCGGTCAGACAGAACCCGGTGGCGAGCTCCAACTCCAGGCCGGGTGTCCGCATCAGCACTGCGATCGGAGTCGAACCGAGCCGCATCTCGAACGGGGCTTCCTCCGCCACGCGGTCGGTGAGCCGGCGACGTGCGTCAGCCTCGAACCGCACCACCTCGACCTCGATGAAGCCCTCCATGGTCCCAGGCTACGGGGTCGGCTCGTGCTCCTACGATTCGCATCCCGAGCGGAGACGACATGCGATCCCACAACTTCGGTGCCGGCCCCTGCACCCTCCCGGAAGAGGTCCTGAGCGAGGTCAGAGACGAGCTGTTGGATTTCGGCGGTAGCGGGATGTCGCTCATCGAGATGAGCCACCGGTCGCGGCCATACGAGGAGGTGCACTCCGCGGCGCTCGCCGCCACCCGCCGGGTGGCGGCCGCCCCAGACGACTTCGACATCCTGTTCGTGCAGGGCGGAGCCACCCTCCAGTTCGCGATGGTTCCGATCAACCTGCTCGCGCCGGGTGAGCGGGCGGGGTATCTCCTGTCGGGCTCGTGGGGCAAGAAAGCGTTCGAGAATGCTCGCCACCACGGCTCGGTGTACGCGGCCTGGGACGGCCAGTCCGGCGGTCACACCTCGATGCCCGATCCTGGCGACGTCGAGGTGGAGGACGGGAGCCGCTATCTCCACATCACCACCAACGAGACGATCGGCGGCATCCGCCTGGTCGACTTGCCCCGCACCGAGGTCCCCCTCGTCGCCGACATGTCCTCGGACTATCTGGCGCGGCCCATCGAGTGGGATCGGTACGACCTCGTCTACGGGGGCGTGCAGAAGAACTTGGCACCGGCCGGGATGGCGGTGGTGTTCGTACGCCACACGGTGGTCGAGCGGGGCCCGGCCGACTTGGGCGACTACCTGCGGTACCGGTTCCACGCCGAGTCCGACTCCCTCGGCAACACCCCGCCGATGTTCTCGATCTATCTGATGGGGAAGGTGCTGGCGAGGTTGGAGGCGCGAGGGGGCGTGGCCGCCCTGGAGCGGGAGTCAGCCGAGAAGGCGGCGACGCTCTATGCCGCCATCGACGGGTCGGACGGGTACTACCGTAGCCCGGTGAACCGCCGGGACCGGAGCCACATGAACGTCGTGTTCCGGCTCCCCTCCGAGGAGTCGGAGGCACGGTTCGTGGCGGAGGCCGAGGCCGCCGGTCTGATCGGGCTGAAGGGCCACCGCAGCGTCGGTGGCCTCCGCGCCAGCCTCTACGCCGCCCTCTCGCTCGAGAGCGTCCACACCCTCGTCCAGTTCATGCACGACTTCCGGTCACGCACCCAGCTACCGCCCCGGTAGCTGGGAACCCTGGGTTCGCGGCGCGCTATGCTGGTGCACCGACATCCGAGTTTGCACTTGAGGTGGGCGTGGCGCCCGCCTCTTTTGTT
>CAZCRP010000186.1:0-6021 GCA_964501055.1 uncultured Acidimicrobiaceae bacterium | reverse complement strand
CGTCTGCCAGCGGTTCGGAGCGGTGTGGAGCCGAGTCGGTGGCAGTTGCGGAACGTTGGCTGGAGGCCCCTGCCAGTTCGTGCGTACATCCGGAGATCGGACGAGTCGCAGCGCTTGTATGCGGCTCACCGCCGCGTGCGTATGGGCGAGGACTCCGCTGGTGTGGCATAGTTATGGCATGGCACGCATACGGGTTAGTACCACTGTGGACGAAACACTCTTGGAGAACGCCAGGAATCTGAGGTCCGGTCTGAACGACGCAGCCTTGCTGGATGAGGCTCTCAGTGCGTTGGTGGGTCAACATCGTGCAGCCGAAATCGACGCCGGCTACGCCGTCTACGACGAACAGCCACTTGACCAGGCGGACGAGTGGGGTGATTTGGCATCGTTTCGTGAGGCGGCGGCATCGTCGTGAATGATCTGCCTGCCAGGGGAGAGGTGTGGTGGTGTGAGCTGCCAGAGATCTCGCGTCGCCCTGTCGTCATTCTCTCTCGGGACGCGGCTATTCCCAGACTTCGCCGGGCATTGATCGCTCCGTGCACGACGACGATTCGAGGGCTTGCGAGCGAGGTGGTCCTAGAGCCTGGTGAGGATCCAATCCCTCTCGAGTCGGCTGTGAATCTCGACTCGGTGGAGAGTGTTTCGATTAGGACCCTGACTGAGCGACTGGGCAGGTTGGGCGACGTGCGCATGCGAGAGATCTGCGCAGCTTTGGCGGTCGCCGTCGACTGCAGTCTGTAGTTCGGGGCTTGGGACAACCGGTCCCTCGCACGACGGCCGCTCCACAAGCGGCGCTAGCGGAGTCAAACCAGGCGAGGACCGCTTGAAGCTCGCGGCCTACGGGTTGACCGTCACCTTGCCGTTTTGGCCGACGTGGATGACGCAGAAGTAGGCGAAGGTCCCGGGAGTGTCGAAGGTGCGGGTGTACGACGCGCCAACATCGAGGACTTCGTTCCACAAGCCGCCGGGAGCGGCACGGGAACCGGATGTCGTGGTGTGAGCCACCGCCCCCACATTTCGCCACCGGACGGCGTCTCCTACGGAGATGACGAGGTCGACCGGTGCGAAGTAGTTGTCGCCGGTGGCGACCTCGAACACCACCGGACCCGACGGCTGCGTGGTGGTGGTGGTGGTCGTCGTCGTGCTGGTCGTGGACGTCGTGCTCGTGGTCGAAGATGCCGACGTCGTCGTGGTGGTGGCGAGGGTGGTCGATGTGGTTGTCGAAGGAGCGGTTGTCGTCGTCGAAGGCGGCGTGGTGGTGGTCGTCGCCTCAGTTGTCGAGGTCGGATCAACGACGCCTGTCGACGTCGTGACCTCTCCAGCTCCGCCTGAGCACGCCGTCACGGCGAGACAGATCAAGGTCAACACAATCCAGCTACGCAGAGTCCCCACCTTCGTGAAAGTCGGCGGATTCTACGCCGCCGGGACACGCGGTCGGCGCACGGGTCATCTCCGGTTGCCGAGAGATGACCTCGCCGCCCGGCTCAACCCACCCGAATACCATCGAGCGCAGACGTCAGCAGGGAGTCACGATGTCTCAGATGTCTGCGAGCGAGTTCCGGCAGGCGACCGAGGATGACGCTTGGCGGGTACTCGAAGGCGTTGCTCGAGCCTGGTTCGAGACACCCTCCCATGCGGCGGGAGCGGCCTTCGTCGAATGCGTCGCCGGGTTTTCGGATGGTTCCGAGTTCCCGGACATCGACCTACGGCCCACCGGTGTTCGGGTTGGCCTCACCGGTCACGGCGAGCCGGAAGTGCACCAGGCCGCGGCCATCTCGGCAGCGGCACGGGAGCTGGGTCTCACCCCCGATCCTTCGGTCCTGCAGGTGGCAGGGTTGGCGGTCGACTCCTCCGATCCGACCGCACTGGTGCCGTTCTGGCGCACGGTCATGGCCTACCGGCAGAGCGACGGAACTCGCTTGACCGATCCGCTGCGCCGCGATCCGACGATCCTGTTCCATCAGGAGGATGACCCGCGGCCGCTCCGCAACCGGCTCCACGTCGACGTCGGCCGCCCGCCCGAGGCGGTGGCGTCCGCGGTCGCCGAACTCCAGCAGACACCATCCGGGCCGTACGGTCTGATGGTCACCGACGAGGCCGGCAACGAGGTCGACCTGGTGCCGGGCGGACCGATGTCCGACGCCTCGGAAACCGCCGACTGGCGAGCACTGTTCGCCGCAATGGTGTTCTATCCGACGGCGGCGCCCGAGCAGGCCTGCGCACTGGTGACCGCGGTCGCCGGGTTGGCCGATGACGCCGGGATCCCGCTGCTGATCGATGTTCGACCCGACGGTGTGACCATCGACAGCGGCAAAGACCTGTGGGAGGGAGCAGAAGGCCCGCTGCCCGACTTCACCACCCTGGCGGCCGACATCCAGCGCGCCGCCCAGGGTCTCGGCCTGTCCGCAGATCCGGCGCGGCCGCGCTTCGTCCAACTGTGCCTGGACGTCGTCGAACTGCCCGCCGCCCGTGAGTTCTGGACGTCGGCGATGGGGTACCGAACCGATCCCCGGGAGGGCGTCGCCGACATCTACGACCCGCGTCGGCTCAACCCCGTGCTCATCTTCCAGAGAATGGACAGCTCGGATGAGGCCCGGCGACGCCAACGCGACCGGATCCGGGTGGTGCTGAACGTCCCCTACGACCAACTCCAGCACCGGATCGTCACCGCCGTCGCCGCCGGCGGAAACGTCGTTGACACGTCTTCCGGCCGGACGCGGCTGGCGGACCCCGAGGGCAACGAACTCGATCTCGTCAGCGACCTCTGACCAACTCCGGAGTGATCAGGGGGTGGAAGACGAACCGGTATCCGGATCCCTGGATTCTGTCTCACTCGCCTGGTACTGTGATCGAACAGATGTTCGATATCCTCAACCACGATGTCGCCACCATCGACACCGAGCTCGACGCCGAGTTCGAGTTGGCGTTGGCCGCCGCCCTCGACGCCGACCGCCACGCGGGACCCGATGCTGAGGACGCCTTCGTAGTGCGCCTGATGGACCAGTGGTCCAGCGAACCCATCCAACTCCCGTACGACCTCGAATCGCGACCGGCGGACGGGAGGTTGGCGGAGGTCTTGTGCGCCCTCGACCCTGGCGAGCTCTCCGAGTCGGATCGCGTCCGGTACGTGAAGGCATCCGAACGGCTGGTGGCGGCGTTCCAGGCGAGGACCCTGCAGGCGATCACCACCATCCATGACGCGTACCGGGGCCTCGAGATCGATGCCGACGAGGATGCCTTCGACGGCGCGGTGTTCGAACTGCGCGGCGCGTTGCGGTGGACCCGGAGGGCAGCCGAGTCCGAGGTGGAGTTCGCGACCGACCTGACGCACCGGCTTCCGTCCGTGCTCGAAGCCCTTCGCTGCGGGCGGATCGACCGACGCCGCGCCCAGGTCATCGTCGATGGCACCGCTCATCTCACCGTCGCCCACGCCCGACTGGTGGCCGAGGCGGTACGATCGACGATGCCGCACCTGACGACCGGTCAGCTTCGTGCTCGGGTCAGACGGGCGTGTCTCGAGGTCGACCCCCACAGTTGTCGCCACGAAACCGAGAAGGCGGAGGCGATGCGGTCGTTCACGACTCAAGCCGAGCCCGACGGCACGGTGAGCATCCACATGTACGGCGTGGATGCGGTTCGCGCTCAGGAACTCTCTGATCGGATCAACCGAATCGCCCGCAGTCTGCGCGGCAACGAGGAGACCCGGACGATGGACCAGTTGCGCACAGATGTCGCCATCGACCTGCTGTGCGGGACCGCATCCCCGATGATCGGCAGGGTCCATTTCACGATCGGTCTCACGGACCTGTTCGATCCGGATGTCGAAACTGTTGCGGACCTGGCCGGCTACGGACCGATCCTGCACGACATCATCGACCAGGCGACTGAAGCCGCTGGATGGGAATGGACCGTGAGCGGAGCCTCCGGGATCCCGATGGCAGACGGGCACGGACGCCGTCGACATACCGCCTCGCAGCGACGCAGGCTGCTCGGATGGAAGCCGACCTGCGTGGCCCCCGGATGCCGGATGCCGACGGTCGACTGCGACCTAGATCACACCACGCCGTACGCCGAAGCAGGGATCACCGCGACCGGCGACTCGGCACCGCTGTGTCGTCACGATCACTGCGTGCGCCATTCCACCGGCTGGACCTACGCCCGCCGGCCGGACGGAGACATCCTGTGGAGGGGTCCGCTCGGAACTGCCTACACCGCTTCGGGTCGAGATCCCTGAGGGTCGTCGGGCGGCCGCGTCCGCAACTCGGTTCTCGTGGCGGTTCCCTGCCCGTCATCGCCGACGCTCATAGTTCACACGCTCAACGGGGGCGGGTCATTCGGCTCGACCCCGCGTCGCCGCTGTCATCAGGGAAGTTCGTCCCACTCCATCCTCGAACCCCGCCTGTAATGGTCCTCGAAGCGCGCATGCCCGAGTGTCTCCCGCACCGCCCTGCGCGACCCTTCGATGATTCGCACGTCGGCGTCGAGGCGGGCGTGGGAGGCAGCCTCCGCCAGCTGCGGCGCCGGCGAGGATGGCGGCGCTCTCGAAGTCTCCACGGTCGTTCGGTGACGAGCGACCAGAGGAGAAGAGTCTCCAGCCGGGTGTAGGCACTCATGTATCGCCTGTCCTGATCGATCATCGCGTACGTGGCGATGGCGGAATCGATGTCGCCCCCCTGCAGGTGGAGCATCGCCGTCGCCCAGTGCTGGGCTCCCAACACGACGGGCTCGGGCTCGCACTCGAGTTTGACCAAGCAGACATCCCGGTACACGAACGTGACGACGCCCCTCGGCAGGTCCATCGCGGCGACGACACCGATCGGCCTGGCTGCGGGCATCCATCGAGGCGGGGGAGAGGGACTTCGAGCTGAGCCCACTCAGTTGCTGGGCATCCGGAGACCCGGCCGCCTACGCTTTCCTGATTGGCTGAGCTCGTTGAACGTGACACGCAGCTCGAGATGCTGCGAGGCGTCGCCCAGAACGCGGTTCGGCAGGGCGGACTGGTCTTCGTCTTCGGTGAGGCCGGTCACGGGAAGACCTCGCTCCTCGCAGCCTTCACCGCCGGGCTCGACCACCGGTTCCGCATCGTCCGCACCGCCTGCGAACCGCTCGGCCAGCCACTGGCATTCGGTCCGCTGCTGGGGGCGGTCGACGCTCTTCCCGACCGGGTCCGGAACGCCCTCGAGCGGGGTGAGCGGCACGCCGTCTACCGCTCGATGGCGCACCTGCTGCGGGCCGAGGCCTCGATCTTCGTCGTCGAGGACGTTCACTGGGCGGACGAGGCGACCCTGGGCCTGCTTCGCCACCTCGCCCGCCACGTCGACGAGACATCGAGTGTCGTCGTGGTCACGTTGCGTCCCGAGGAGATCGACCCGGCGCATCCGTTCCGGGTGGTGACCGCCGACATCGGACGGCTGGCGACAAGGATCGAACTCGGCCCGCTGAGCATCGACGGGGTTCGCCGACTCACGGCGGGCACGCCACTCGATCCGGTCGAGGTGCATGCGACGACGCTGGGCAATCCGTTCTTCGTCGAGGAGATCGTTCGTCATCCCGACACCGACATTCCGGCCACCGTCGCCGAGGTGATCGGGGCGACGATCGGCTCGCTGCCGCCCTCGGGACGAGAAGTGGTCGAGATGATCGCGCTTACCGCGGACGGGATCGATCTCGACCTTCTGGCCGACCGGGAGGACGACGTCGACGTCGGCTGCCGGCGCCGGGTGCTCTTCGCCTCCGACGGTCGGGTCCGGTGTCGCCACGACCTGATCAGGGCGGCCGTCGCCCTCCGGGTTGCCCCGGTACGGACGAGACGACTGCACCGTCAGATCGTCGACCTGCTCCAACGGAGCGAGTCGGTTCGCACCGCCGAGCTCGCGTATCACAGCCACTTGGGCGGTCTCGAGACCGAAGCGGCCCGGTATTCGGTCGAGGCGGCACGCGCCGCGGCTCGTGCCGGGTCGCACAGGGAGGCGGCCCGTGCCTACGGATGGGCATTCGAGCACCGGGATGCGATCGCCCGCG
>CAZCRP010000185.1:0-6023 GCA_964501055.1 uncultured Acidimicrobiaceae bacterium | reverse complement strand
CCCCCGCCGGGGGGAGAAAAGAGAGAGATACAACCTCGCCGCCAGGCGAGGCAGAAGGGGACACAACCCTCCACCGCCGACCAGCGACCCCCCCGTCCCCCGCCGGGAGAGAAGGAAGAAATCTCTCCCTCCGTAGGGGGGAGACAGCCTCGCCGCCAGGCGAGGCAGAGGGGGGACGCCCAGGAAACGCGCCCCCCACACGACGACCCTTCCGATGTGCCCTTCCCCGCTCGGTCGCCCGGATGGAGAGTGCGAGGAGAGCGCGTGGGGCGAGGCGCTTCCTACGCTTTGTCGGTGGACGGCGCACCATCTTCGGCTGAGGAGCGGGTCCGAGCGGCGGAAGTGATCGGGACATGTTGCCTGGCGACGGATCTCGGCATGGGTTTTCCGTTCGAACACGGGCTGCACGCGACGCTGATGGCGATGCACCTGGTCGAACTGCTCGACGTCGACCCGGCGACCGCCTCGCAGACCTACTACGCCTCCCTGCTCATGTACTCGGGGTGCACCACCGACGCCGACATCGCAGTCCGGACGTTCGGCGGTGGCCTCACCGAGAACGGCGTCCCGGTCATGTTCGGGTCCCCGCGGGAGGGCCTCGGCGGCATCATCCGAGCCCTTCCCTCCCCGGACAGCCCCCGCCACCGGCGCGTGTTCGAAGTGGCGCGACGACTGCCACTCGCGGCGAAACATCGCAAGCCGCACACGGCCGCCATCTGCGAAGTGGCGACGATGCTCGCCGACCGACTGGGACTCCCGAATTCCGTCGGCGGCCTGTTCAGGTTCCTGACCGAGCGCTGGGACGGCAACGGGGTGCTGAGCCGCGCAGGCGGGGAGGATGTTCCGCTGCCGCTGCGGATCGTCCACGTGGCCCGTGACGCGGCCTATCAACGGGTCGTCGGTGGTGACGACCACGCCGCCGACGTGATCCGGCAGCGGGCAGGCGGTGCATTCGATCCCGCGATTGCCAACCGGTTCGCCGATCAGTCCGCAGCTGTGTTCGCGGCCGCGGAGGGGACGGGGTCGGTCTGGGAGGCAACGCTCGCCGCCGAGCCGCGGCCATGGTTGACCCTCGGGGGCCAGGAGATCGACCGGGCCCTGGCCGCGCTGGGCGACTTCGCCGATCTCGTGTCCCCGTCCCTCTCCGGCCATTCCTCGGGGGTGGCGCGGCTGGCGAGCGCCGCGGCGGATCTGTGCGGCTTCGACGCCGGTGAGAGTCGGCGTGTGGCGTGGGCCGCGCTCCTGCATGACGTGGGAAGGGTGGGGGTGCATCCGCGCATCTGGCATAAGCCGGGCCGGCTGTCCGCCGACGAGTGGGAGCAGGTGAGGCTGCACGCCTATCACACCGAACGGATCTTCGCCCCTTCCCCGTTCCTCGCCTCGCTGGCGAACGTAGCTGGTGGGCACCACGAGCGTCTCGACGGGAGCGGGTATCACCGAGGAACCGGGGCCTCGGCTCTGGAACCGGCGGCCCGCTTGCTCGCCGTCGCCGACGCCTTTCACGCGATGACCGAACCGAGGCCCTATCGGCAGCCGCTCGCGTCCGCCGACGCCGCCCGCGTCCTGGCCGAGGAGGCGAGGGCGGGACGGCACGATCCCGATCTCCTGGCCGCAGTGTTCGAAGCGGGGGGACAGGAGGTTCCCCGCCTGCCACGCCCCGGGGGGCTGACCGAACGCGAAGCCGAGGTGATCGGACTCGTCGCCCGCGGGCTGCAAACGAAGCAAGTGGCACACGCGCTCGACATCTCGACGAAGACCGCCGACACCCACATCCAGCGGGCGTACCGCAAGATGGGGGTCTCCACCCGCGCGGCGGCCACCCTGTTCGCGATGGAGCACGGGCTCGTGGCGTCGGGAGAATTCCCGATTCCCCGCGCCGGAGGCGACTCGTAGCGTCACTGCCGTGAGGTCGTTGGCCAGCCCGGACGGCGGCGACGACCGGCGACTGATGCGAGGAGCGGCCGATGAACGACTTGCATTCGCTCGACGAGTCGAGGACCGAAGCGGTGACCGCACGCCGGCGCCTCAGGGAGGGACTGGCGGTCACCGAGAGGACCGCCGACCTCGCCGGGGTTTCCACCACGTGGTGGGAAGGTGGCGACGGTCCACCGTTGATCTTGCTCCACGGGCAGGGAGGGTCGGCGGCGGCATGGATTCCCGTCATCCCCCGGCTCGTCACCCACCGCCTGATCATCCCCGACCTACCGGGCCTGGGTGAGTCGGTAGTCGAAGACGGGAACCTCGACGCCTCCCACCTCGTGACGTGGTTGGACACCCTCATCTCGCACACCTGCATGGAGCCACCGGCGGTGGCCGGCATCTCCCTGGGCGGATCCGTCGCCGCGTACTTCGCGACCAAACAGGGGCGAGCCTGCCGTCAGGTCGTCCTGATCGATTCGGGCAGCCTGGGGCGGTTCCGTCCTGATCCCAGGATCCTCCCGGCCCTCATCCGCCTCGCCCTACGCCCCACCGAGCCGAACATCGAGCGGCTGTTCCGCCATACCTTGATCGACCTAGACCGCTTCAAGGCATTGCTGGGCCCCAAGTGGCCGGACTTCCTCGCCTACGGGCGCGAACGCGCCGCCGCCCCCTCGGTCCAAGCAGCCAACCGGCTTCTGCTTCGCCGCATCGGCACCAAGCAGATCCCCGCCGCCAACCTGGCGGGCATCGACGTTCCCGTGGCGCTCATCTGGGGGCGCCACGATCGCGTCATGAAACTGCGGATCGCCGAGGCGGCGAATGCCAGATTCGGGTGGCCGCTCCACGTGATCGAGGACAGCGGCCACGCCTCCACTTGGGACCAACCCGACCTCTTCACCGAGACCCTCCAAGCCGTCCTCACCGGCTGACGGCTCGGGTGCGGGCACCCCCTCCGGCGTCGCCTACTCGGCGACGCCACCTCCCCCAACACTCCCTCGCTGCGCTCGGTCGCGAGGGGAGGAAAAAGAAATCTCTCCCTCCGTCGGGGGGAGAAAGGAGCGAGAGGCAGAGGGGGGACACGACCAAGGCCCTCGGCGTTTCAGTTCGCCGGATCCAGCAGCAGGTTCTGGGTGGCGCGGCCCACGGAACCTCCGGTGTCGAAGAGGTCGGCGTCGGCGAGGCCGATGCCGTTGTCGTTCCAGTGGGAGACGACCGTGGACCCGAGCCACTCGCCCTCCGGATAGCGATGGACCGACAGCAACAAGTCGGGGTTCACGAACAGGACCCGATCCAGGTACTCGTTGTACGAGATGCCGTTGCCGCAGTCGGCCAGCGGACACAACCGCTGGAGACCGGACGGCTCCTCGTCCTCCAACAACGGGACCACATTGCGCATCCAGACCACCGTGCGGCCACCCCTGCCCAACGAGGCCGACGGGTCGTAGCGGACCTCGATCGACGACGGGAAGGCCTGCTCGTCGTGCAGGGTGTCGGTGATGGGGAACGGGCCGGGAACGGACGCCGAGAAGTCGGGGACCTCGTAGGGGGCGGTCTTCGTCGGCAGGTCTATCTCCCGCAGGTGGAGGGCGCCTGCCGCGGCATAGACGCGGTCGTCGTCGAGGATCCGGGCCGTCGTCAGCGTCGCCACCCTCCCCTCCTTGCGCAGTTCGACCTCCACCCGGAACCCGCCGAGGGGGATGGGGCGAGCGATCTCGACCGAAAGCCGCACCAGCTGCTTGTCGGTCACCAGCCGCTCCAGGGCTCGCACCATGAGGCCAGTGGGCGGTCCGGCGTGACAGGCGTTCACGTCCCACGGACCCCGGGTGTACCCCGTACCCCGGAACCACACCCCGTCGTCAGTGGTGAAATACGCCTCGGCCATCGGCGGAACCCTATCCGCCGGCGGCGACGGCTCAGGCGGCGCCCGCCCCTCCGATCCGTTCCACCTGTCTCGCTGTCAGGAACAGCCACGTCAGGAGGGTGGCGATGAAGACGCGCTGGACGAGGCCGCTGATCCCACCCGTTCCCGGCGGGGCGATGCCGGCCGCCACCACGGTGGCAACGAACAGCACCAGGATCGCCCAAGCGAAGGCAAGGGTGGTGCCGGCGAATCCGACCCACCGGCCATCGCGGCGGAACACCCCGGCCAGTAGGAAGGTGCCGACGATCAGCGAGCCGAAGAGAACGACGCCGAACAGCGCGTGCAACTGGCTCGACAGGGTGTACAAGGCATCACCGTCCTCGAGCGGCGGGTCGGTCACGAAGACCCCGCTGCCGATGAAGCCGACCCCGACCAGCACCATCAGCACCGCCGACGCGCCCACTCGCTCCCCCGCCGCCAGCGACCTCCACAGCCCCGCCGCCAGCGCGAGCACGCCGAGGCCGGCAGCGAAGAAGCTCAGATTCAGCAGCCAGCCCGCCCGGCCGTAGGCGTACTGGCTGCCGAAACTCTCGATCGGATCCAGGTCGGCCTGGATGAAGTGCATGGCCGCGAATCCGGCGGCGAAGGCCGCCACGCCGATGGCGGCGAAGCGCCCCAGCATTCGGGTGTCGGGGGGACCGGTGGTGGGTGGACCGTGGATCTCGGCGTGTGAGTCGGGCATCGAGTACCTCCTCCGCGAGTCGACAGTCTCTGTTCCTATCGAAGACGCGGCAGCCGCGCAACCCGGAACCGCCTCTCCCTCCGGACCCGTACCGGGAGAGGGTGGCAGCCCCGCCCGCCCCCCCATCGCGTATGCGCCTGCCTCATCGGGGCGCTACGTGGCGAGGCGTTCCAGCCGGCGGGCGAGGAGGAACAGCCAGACCAGGAACGAGGCTCCGAACAGGCGCTGAGTGAGGCCGGCGATGCCGCCGGTCCCGGGGGGGAACAGCAGCCAGGTGCCAGTGGAGATCACGTACAGGGCCAGGATCGCCCAGGCGAACAGACGGGTGGTGGGGGCGAAGTCCGCCCACCGGGGGTCGCGGGCGAACAGGACCGACAACGTGAAGGCAACGGTGATCAGGCTGACGAACATCACGACGCTGAACAGGCCGTGCAACTGGCCGGAGAAGGTGTAGCTGACGGTGCCGTCGGTCAGGGGGATGTCCTCGACGAAGGCACCGGTGCCAACCAGACCGACCCCGGCCGCCGCCATCAGCGCCACCGACACCGTCGTCCAGCGGCCGGGAGCCAGTGTCCGCCGCAGGCCCTCCGCTACCGCCAACGTCCCGATCCCGGCCACGACGAACCCCAGCACCATCAGCCATCCGAGCCGCCCGTTGGCGTACTGGCTGGCCAGCGTGTCGAATGGGTGCTTCTCCGGCTGGAGCAGGTGCATCGCCAGTGCGATCCCGCCGAACGACAGGTTCCCCACCGCCCCGATGCGGCCGAATACCGGACGAGACACCCGCTCCTGCATGGTTGCGATATAAGTCCACATCCGGAGGCACCGGAACCCGTCGCACGGTCCGCCCTTCGGCCCCTCGCGCGCGGATCTGCGACGACGGATGGTGGGGTATGAGACGGAACCTGGCGCTGATGTCTGTGGTGCTGCTGAGGACTGCCTGCGTCGGAAAGCGCAAGCGGCGACGGCGATGACACCGCCGTCGACGAGGGGGCCGCTCGAGCTGGCGGTGGCACCTGTCGAGTGCTTCCCCGTGATCCCCGGGCAGCAGTTCGTGACGGTCGTGGCGGCTAACGGCGGCACTGGCCCGATCACAGTGGCCGCCGTGGTCGAGGGTCGCTGCCACGGTCGAGCCGGACCGTCTCGCACTGACTCCCCGCGTGGCGGAGGAGTTCACCCTGGTGGCCGACCGCGAGGCGGTCGGAGACACGGCGAATCTGTTCTCACCGCCACCCGCGGGACACACATCGACACCCGGCTGTACACGGTGGAGGTGGTCGAGTGGGCCGACGATATCGGTCGTTCGCGGTCGATCTGCGGGAGCGGTTCGTCGCAGGTGGGGCAGAGGGGGGACACAACCCTCCACCTCTACCCACCAGCCCCCCTCCCCCGGCTCCGCCGGGTACTCCCCCCGCCGGGGGGAGAAAAGAAGGGAGACAGAGGGAGGACACAACCCTCCACCTCTACCCACCAGCCCCCCTCCCCCGGCTCCGCCGGGTA